>DASZXF010000138.1:0-13497 GCA_035546055.1 Ktedonobacteraceae bacterium | reverse complement strand
GACAAGTTGCGCGGCGCGCAACTTGTCACAACACCTTATAAAATAGGCGAGTGCCGCAGGTGCGAGCATACATAAAGATAGAGTACAGATACACCCTTGAGGAGCGAGACAGAAGTTCCTAAAAAGAGTAGCATAGAGATGATGAAGTGCTGGCGACTCTAGTCGCAAAAAAGCAATTAGTTTGCAAAACACTCGCGTTTTCTAAGCTTACTGCTTTTCTATCGTAAGAAAACTCTTTTGGCTTGGAGGTTTTCTATGGTAAAGTTTACTCCTTCAGATGGCTCTAGAAGCTTCTTTAAGGCTGGGCGAGTGAAGAAAGATTAGAAAAGTAGCACAAAAGATTAAAAAAAGCTGAGTTTTTTATTGTTGACTTGTACTTTTATGGCTCAGGCTGTTATCCTTTAGGTAGAGGAAGGATACATGGCTGCCTGGTAGCTTGCTCCCGGTAGCAGGTGTCAGGTAAATCTATCATGTATCTTACGAGACCAAACACTTCTACTAGACGAAGAGAAAGAGAGTGGAAACATGCAGACAAATAAGGGTCGTGGGCGCGGTTTTGCCTCGATGAGTCCTGAGAAGAAGCGCGAGATTGCCAGCAAGGGCGGAAAAGCTGCTCATGCGATGGGTACAGCCCACAAGTGGACGAGCGAAGAGGCCCAGGCAGCCGGGCGCAAAGGTGGCTCGATCAGCCGTCGTCGTCCTAAGAACGCCAATCAGGCTCAGGCGTAATATGCCAGTTACCCAAAGTTGAAGGCTGGCAAGGGATTACCAGCCTTCTGCTTTTGGTTTAGATACAGTCAGTTCAGGGATGCGCCAGGTCACGGTAGCCAGCCGTGGCCTGGCTTTTTTTGGCAGAGGCATATGAAAAATAGGTATTTTTACCACGTTCATTCATTGAGCGACCTGAAGGTTGTCTCTTCATGCCTGCTGTTTGCTGCTCATTTTCATGCATATATGGTACTTTTAGGGTTTTATTAGGAAGACACCGGGGCTGGCTGTTATAATCTCGCGTATACTATGCTCGTTGTATGCCGGGGAGGATGTCTGGTCTGGCCCGCGTTGAAGTTGAAAAGGAGAGGGAGAGGCAAGCCATTAATACCGAATATTCTCAAGAAAGCTCAGCAGAGGCGACAATTGTTGAACCTGTGACGGCGCCAGCGTTGCCTGTCGCGGGGATCATGCCGCGTGCTCAAAAGCGCTGGCTCAGCAAAGCGTTTCGTTTTCGTCTGCGCAGTTTTTTGCCTGGACAGGGCGCGCTCGCGCTCCGACGTTTTAGCATTACCGAGGCCGCGCTGCTGCTAATGATGGCTTTTATTGCCTCGCGTGCGCTGGGCGTTGTGCGTCAGATTCTCTTTAACATGCTGTTCGGCACCGGTCCGGCTGCCAATGCCTACTACGCCGCCGCCTATTTGCCGGAGACGCTGTTTGAACTGGTGGCCGGCGGAGCGCTGATCCACGCCTTTATCCCGGTGTTTCTCTCCTACGAAAAAAATCATGGCCAGCGTGAGGCCTGGCGTTTGACCAGCCTGGTCTTTAATACGCTGCTGGTGGTGCTGACTCTCCTGGTGTTGCTTGGCGAGTTGTTCGCTCCTGCTTTTGTCTCAAACTGGCTGGTGCCGGGCTATCCGCCGGAGACGCGCGCGTTGACCACCAACCTCACGCGCATTATGCTGCTGCAGCCGCTTTTGTTGGGACTGGGGACGGTGATTACCGCTGCCCTGAACAGTAAGCGGCAGTTTTTGTTGCCGGCGCTCTCTTTTGCCATTTATAATGTGGGTCTGATCGCAGGTCTGGGCCTTTCGTTCCTGGTGCGCGAGGTTGGCATTTACGGACCAACCTTTGGCATTCTGGCCGCTGCGGCTCTCCAGGTCATCGTCATGGTGCCAGCTCTGGTGAAGCAGGGGGCGCGTTACAGCTTTATCTGGCAGGTGAAGCATCCCGGTTTACACGAGGTTTTGCGTCTGCTGGTGCCCAATATCCTCGCTGTCGGTATCGCTTCGGTTACGCCGATTGTCGATACCGCCTTTCTCTCGTTTATGCCCGATTCGGCCAGTCTGGCCGCGACCCGCAATGCGAATATGCTGATGGCGTTGCCGCTGGCCCTGGTGGCGCAGGCCGTGGGCCAGGCCGCTATGCCTCAACTGGCCGCGCTGGCAACCGCGCAGAAATATGTGCGTCTGCGCCAGACCTTTGTCAAAGTTTTGCTGGCTTCGCTGGCTTTGAGCGTCCTGGCCGCGCTGCTGCTGGCGCTGCTGGGGCGTCCGATGATCCGTCTGCTTTTCCAGCACGGCGCCTTTGATGAGCATTCTTCTTTTGTGACCTACATCGCGCTGCTGGGCTATGTGCTGGCCCTGCCGGGTCTGGCCCTGACCTCACTGCTGAGCCTGACCTTCTACGCCATGAAAAACGCCGTCTTGCCCATGATCGCCTGCGCGGCCTCGCTGCTGGCGCATATTGGCGGTATTCTGCTCTTTTTTGCGCTGTTCTCCGGCGAGTATCAAATCCTGGCGGTTCCGCTTGGTCTGGCCGCCGATGGGCTGGCCTCTACCATCCTGCTCGGTGTGCTGCTGCTGCTGGGTCTGCGTACCCGTGTGCGCAAGGATCAGGGCATGCAACGCCTGCAACGTCTGCGCGCGTATCGCCTGGAGATGGCGCGGGAGCAGCCTCGCGAAGAATACGTGAGTTAAAAAACCTTGAAAAATTTGCCTCCCTGAGCTATACTTGAGTTGTTATCGACCTCTTGATCCATGAAAGGTATGCTTTCCGATGACCTGGACTCTAGCTTGCTAGTATCTCCACTGGTTGCTGTTGTTTCTCTCTAGCTTTTTGCCTGTTTCCCTTCGTGGGACCGGGTTCGCTGGTCTGTTTTTGGTGAACTGGCGCGTTGCCAGATCATGCCGCAGGCTGACTTGCGTCCGGGCGGATTGACGAATGTGCGCGGAAGGCTGGCGAAAGGCGAGGAAAGCTGTGGCCGGTGGCGGGTGTCGAGCAAGAGAGAGACAACTCAGGTTCACGCGCGTTTTGTCCCCATTCCCTGCTAGTTGATATGCTGCGCCTTGTTCGCACCCACCTGCCTGAATCTCCACTTTTACTGATTCTACTACAATGCCTTTTTCATATGAAAAGGCTGGTGCCAAAGGAGTAGCTTTATGCCTGATTTACGACCAGTTGTCACGACAGAGCAGGTTATGGACCTGCTGGCTCAGCATTTTCAAGCCCCCGTTCGGGATCTGGTGCCCGTTGAAGGCGGACAGGTGGCGCGTACTTTTGCTTTCCGCGCGGGTGAGCGGGAATATATTCTCCGTTTGAACAATGATAACATGCTGACCTCAAATCTACCCAAAGAGGCCTATGTGCTCAACAAACTGGCCTCGACCTCGCTGCCTCTCGCCCCTATCGTTCACCTGGGGCGCCTGGGAAGCCTGCATTTTGCCATTTCGCACAAGTTGCCGGGGAAAATGCTGGAGGAGCATACCCCGCAGGAAGTGCAGACCTTCTTACCGCAGATTCTGGATGTGCTGGAAGCATTGCGCGGCGTAGATGTCAGCGATACGCAGGGGTATGGCGTGTTTGACTACCAGGGTCAGGGTCTTGCCACAAGCTGGCATGCCTGCCTCTCGGCGGTCGGCAACGAAGAGAAGGAGGAAGACTATTATGGTAAATGGTATCGCCTGTTCGACGAAACCTTTCTGGAACGCGACTTTTATACACAGCTTTACCAGCGTATGAAAGACCTGCTGGCCTATTGCCCGGAGGAGCGCCACCTGGTGTACGGCAACCTCAGCCTGCGTAACATGCTGGCTGAGAATGGACGCATCACCGCGCTGCTGGACTGGCTTGACGCCAGCTATGGCGATTTCGTCTATGATATCGCCAGCCTGGACTTCTGGTGGCCTCCCCTGGGTCTGCGCGCAGCCTTTCAGCAGGATCAACAGCGGCGCCAGCGAGATTTGCCTTTCTACGCCGAGCGTTTGCTGTGCTATGAATGCCATCACGCCCTCAACGGTCTGCGCTTCTTCGCCAAAGGAGGGAATCTGCCGGCCTATCAGATGGTCAAAAGCCTCATCCAGCAAAAAATCGCTGCCTATGAAGCCAGGTAGCTAACGGACAGCATGCGAGCCGGGTATGAAGGAGCAGACCTGGCCCGCATGCTGTCCGCCTTTCTGGCCTGTTCAGGTCCGCTGGCGGAAAAAATCCAGCAGCAGTTGCGTATATTCCTGCGGGTAGCGCAGATGAGCTGGATGGCCGGCCTCGAAGAGATGCAAACGCGAACCAGGGATCTTCTCATGCAGCGTGTGAGCGTAGGCTACGGGTACAATGCGGTCGCGCGTCCCATGCATAATCAGCGTCGGACAACTAATCGCGGCCAGTTCCTCGTCGCTGATCAGTACACCGCCGTGGGCGAGCAACTGTTCCTGGGCCGTCACATACATCGTGGGCAGGGTGCGCCAGTAGGGTTCTCCATGCAGCTCGGCCAGCTGGTGCTGCCATTCCTCGGCCAGGGGATTTTCGAGCAGCCAGCGGCGAATGCCGGCCACATCCTGCGCGCTGATGGTCGGCTGCGCGCCCAGAGCCGCTATGGCTGTCACGCGCGCGGGATGGAGCGCGCTCAACAGCAGAGCGACAATCGCGCCGTCGCTAAAGCCGACCACCAGCGTGCGTTCAATCTTCAGCGCATCGAGCAGCGAGATCAGATCCTCCACATCCTCGCGGTAATAGCGCAGCGAATAGCTCTGGCGCGGCGTCGAGCGCCCATAGCCATGCAGATGAGGAGCCAGCACAGCATACTCGCGGCGCAGGGCCGGCAACTGATCGGCGAAATCGCTGGTCGGCGTACCGGCGAAACCATGGATCAGCAATAGCCTTTCCGGGGGAGAAGCGGCCCCAAAACTGAAATCTGGCGGAAAATCATCATAATATACTTTTGTACGGTTCGTTTGATGAACTGGCATAAAAACCTACCTGTTACAAAATAGACCTTTTTCCGTCGCGCAGGTGGCCTGGCGGCAGAAGACGGAGAACGAGCGCGAAGCTGCCTGTTCGCATCAGTATAGCACAGGTGTGGGATGGGTTTTTGCTTCTGGAATCGTGAGGAAATTGGCATTTTCGTACTAAAATCGCAGCGAAAATGGATAATCATACTCATAAACGAAGCAGAAGCCGGAGATTTCTATGGAAGCTGCTTGACAGCTTATATATTGATGAATATACTGTAGACAAATTCAGAGCCACACCATGCTGGTGGTTTTGCCTACCTTGTTTTACCTGACCTGATAACAATTGCAAAAGGAGTGGCATATGGACTCCAGTCAGAGGTTTCCGCAGGGAGCGAGCCGTTCTTTGCCACAGAGCGGCGAGTTCGCACAGGCGGCAAATGGTAATGGTGTCGAGGATGAGGTCATCATCAGCGCCCAGAAAGTCAACAAGTTTTTTGGGGATAAGCATGTATTAAAGGATGTCGATTTTGAGGTGCGCAAGCGCGAGGTAGTCGCTCTGATTGGCCCCAGCGGCTCCGGCAAAAGCACGCTTATCCGCTGTTTGAACGGTCTGGAGAAGCACAGCAGCGGTGACATCTTCATCCACGGCCACCGCCTTGATCCGCGCCTCTCCATCAAGCAGCTCATCCCTATCCGCACCGAACTGGGCATGGTTTTTCAGAATTTCAATCTCTTTCCCCACATGACCGTCCTGCAAAATGTCATCCAGGCTCCGCTGCTGGTGCGTAAATTGCCCAAAGACCAGGCTGTTGCCCTCGGCGAATCATTGCTGGCCAAAGTAGGTCTGAAAGAGAAGCGCGATGTCTATCCCAATCGTCTGTCGGGTGGACAAAAACAGCGTGTCGCCATCGCCCGCGCGCTGGCCATGCAGCCGCGCGCGCTTCTTTTTGATGAGCCTACCTCGGCGCTGGACCCCGAACTCGTGGGTGAGGTGCTCAAAGTCATGCACGATCTGGCCTATGAAGGCAGCACCATGGTTGTTGTCACCCACGAAATGCAATTCGCGCGCGATGTTTCTGATCGGGTAGTCTTTCTTTCAGATGGCGTCATCGTTGAGCAAGGCGACCCGCAGGAGCTTTTCAAAAATCCCAAACAAGAGCGCACACGTTTATTCCTGGAGCGCGTGCTCTCGACATTGCCCTGACCTATTTATCCGGGAAGCTCGATAGAAAGGCAAGAGAACACCATGAAACCCGAACTCAACAGGCGTACATTTCTCAAAAACACTGGTGGTCTTGTTCTGGCTGGCGGGGCCATTGAATTGCTCCTGGCAGCCTGCGGCGGTAACGTTTCGACCACAACTGGCTCATCCAGCTCTACGCCTTCCAGCGGAGTAACGCCCATCGGGAATGCCGGCCTGAAGCAGCCGGGCACCTTGCAGTGGGGCGCTGACTACGTTTCAGGCGCCCCCTATGTTTTTCAAGATCCTGCCAATCCCAATCAGCTCGTAGGGTTTGAGGTAGAGATCGCGGTCGCCATCGGTCAACTGATGGGAGTATCGCAGAAAATGATCGAAACCTGCTATGGTGAGCTGGATCAGGCCTTGGCTGCCAATAACTTCGATATGGTGATGAACGGCTGGGAGATGACCGACGAACGGCAGAAGACTCAGCTTTTCTCTGATCCCTATTACCGCTATGGTCAGCAGATTGTCGTGCGCGCGGACGATGCGCGTTTTGCTCAGTACAATTCCAGCAGCGTCGTGGAGTTGAGCGTACTGGATGGCTACAAAGTTGGTACCGGTGATGGCTATAAGGCCGCGACCTATTTGCAGGCGGACTCCAAGATCACCACCAAATTGTACACGGGCAACCAGCCTTTCGACGATGTGAAGCAGAAAAAGATTGACGCGGCCATGGTGGACGTGCCGATTGTGGCCTATTATGTGCAGGGGGCCGGTCCTGGCGCCACGGCTGACAGTTCCTTAAAGTTGCTGGGCAAGCCGCTGTACCCCGATGTCTACGTGGTGGGTTTCAACAAGAGCAACCCCAACGCGCAGCAGCTTTTGCCGGAGATCAATGCCGCCATCGCGGCCCTGAAGAAAAATGGCACGCTCAAGCAGATCTACCAGAAATGGGCCTTGTGGAACGATCAGCAAGAGGCGATTGGCATTAAATAAGGGCAGAAAGCGAACCCTTGCGCGCGTGTCGGCTGTCCTGGCGACCGCCGATCTGGAGAAAATCAGCGGGACGCGCGCAGGGGTTCGCCATTATTCACGCGCCAGCAGGCGTGTGGGGTTCGCGAACGCGCTCGTCATTCTGTAGTAGATGCGGAGATGAACTATGGACGTGCTTCAACACTGGTGGCAACCATTTCTCGTTGGTGCGCTTGATACGCTGATCTATTGCCTTATCTCTTTCCCGCTGGCTTTACTTCTGGGACTGCTCCTCTGCGTCATGAAGGGGTCGCGTTTTACCTGGCTGAGCACGCCGGCGCGTATTTTCATCGAAATCTTCCGTGGCACACCCATTATCACGCAGATCTTTCTGGTGTACTATGGTTTTGGCGCTATCCTGGTGAATTATAACCTGTCCCAGTTTGACAATGCCTGGGTCGCCGGCGTGCTCTGCCTGGGTCTGAACTATGCCGCGTACGAGGCCGAAGTGTTTCGCGCCGGCTTCCTCTCGGTGGAACGCGGACAGACCGAGGCCGCGCTTTCGCTGGGTCTTTCCGGCGGGCAGAATTTCTGGCGCATTGTCTTTCCCCAGGCCATACCTCTGATGGCTCCCCCTTTTGTAAATGATTTCATCTACATGCTGAAAGACTCGGCCATTCTCAGCGTCATTGCTGGTACCGAATTGACCTCGGTGATGCAGCGCGCGGCTTTTTTGAATAGCAGCAACACGGTTCCGCTCTACATTCTGGGTCTGTTGCTCTATCTGACCATGAGCCTGCCAGTCTCGCTGATTGCCAGATTTTTTGAACGACGTTTGCGCGCGGCTCTTTAGCCTGACAGAAGGAGGCAGTTATGGAACAGAGCGTTGTCCGGCCAGAATTTGAGCCAAAGCCGCGCCGCTGGCTGGTGCTCATCGATTACCTGTTTTACCTGGTGCTCTTGCTGGCTGTGGGTGGCTTTGCCTATTATATGTATTATTACCTTTCCACGCCCTTGATTGTCAGTCTGAGTGGCAAACTTTCCATGTCCATCTGGATTCCGGTGTTGCTCCAGAAAACGGGTGTAACTCTCTTTATCTCGATAATTAGCGTCGTGCTGGCCACATTTCTCGGCTTTCTGGGCGCGCTGGGCCGCCTGTCGCGCTTTGCCCCTTTGCGCTGGCTGACCACCCTCTATGTCGAGGTCATTCGCGGGACGCCGATTCTGGTGCAGTTGTTGTTCTGGTACTTTGGCATCGCCCGCATTCTGAGCGACGGGGCGCACTTTGATCCCTATACCGTGACTTTTAACCTGATGACCTTGTTGCAGAGCAACAGCCTGGTGGCCGGAATCGATCAACCGTTGTTCAATGCCTTTTTCTGGGGCATCATTGGCCTGAGCTTTAACTATGGCGCGTATCTGACCGAAGTATTCCGCGCTGGTATTCAGAGCGTGGATCGCGGTCAGTCGGAAGCTGCCCTGAGCCTGGGCTTCAATGCCGGTCAGACCATGCGCCGCGTCATTTTGCCGCAGGCTTTGCGCATCACCCTGCCGCCTTTCACCAACTACTTCATCACCCTGATCCAGGACAGCGCTCTGCTCTCCGTCGTGGGCGTGACCGAACTGGAGCAGCAGATTGGCGCGCTCGGTGTCTCACAGAACGACTCAAATATCAAACTCTTCATTTACGTCTTTGGCGCGCTGTACTACTTCGTCGTCTGTTTCTCGCTTTCGTTACTGGCGCGTTTCCTGGAAACCCGTTTCTCAAGAGCCTATTAGTCTCCCTTTTGTCCAGTCGCAAGCAAACTGCCTGATGTGATATGGTACTATAGCCAGAGAGGAAACCTTTCTGGCTTATTTCATGCCGGTGAATGGAGCATGGCGTTTGCTTCACCGCAATCATTCTGCTGACTGGAGAAGTGGCTTGTGCAACAGTTTCGATTTACCTGTGGTCCTTACACCATCAGTATGGCGGATAGTTTGCCGCCGAAGTATTATTCCTCTTGCCAGCGGGCGCAACTGGTGGACGCTTTTGAACTGGAGGGAGCATTCAGTTCGCTCTGTTACCTGGAAGTCACGCGCGGGCACGGCTGGCCTTTTCTGATCGTCGCCCAGCGCTACAGCCCGGGCGCCAGCAGCGGCTTTTATCCAGGCGTGCTGCTGATTCCTGAGACTGATCTGCTGCTGTTGGGAGCTGGTGAGCGCCTGCTGGCTTATGACCTGGCCGGGCCGCAGCGGCTCTGGGAGAGGCATCTGCCGGGCGGTTTCTGGCACTGGGAGCGCTCGCAGGATCGCATCATCCTCTCCTCAGAAAACGAACTGGCCGTCTGGGATATTCATGGCCAGAAACTCTGGGACTTTCCCCTGGAGCCGCCCTGGCAATACGCCGTTGAGCGCGACACCATCCATGTCTACATGGGAGATCGCCAGACAGCCCTGCACTGCGAGCAGGGCATCGTCATCGAAAGTACCGCGATCCAGAGCGAGGCGGAACACGCTTTTTAGCTGTTCCGCCTCACCTCACTTCCTCTCTGGCGAAAAACCAGGCTTGCCTTTTTCCAGGATTGTAGGCTATACTGTAAGAGAAGAGCACTTCTCTAGCGTAGCTGGCTGCTCGAAATTCGTGGGTGGCGGCTAGAAATTGAGAGATTTTCGTGCGAGTAATTGACATTCCTGGGAAAAAACGAGGACGCTATACGCCGAAATTTTTTGTATTTCGGGGTTTCCACCTGTCCACTTGCTACCCCTGACTCCCTCTTTTTCAGTTTTTCTTCCTCTTTCGGCTGAACGTAACTTTGTGTAGTGAAATGTTGGTGAGGCGGCTGAATGGGCTTGTGACCTTTGCGCTTTTTTGGCCAATGCGTGCCCGGCGTTTCCACACAGACCGAAAGAAGAAGCGTTCTCCTGTAGACACAGCCGCTTTGTATCTTTTAATCCGCAGCCTCTATCCAGAGAGATAGGCGCTTTTCCATATTCACAAGCCAGCGCGGGCCAGGCGTGATAGCAAGGAGTCCGTGAGTGAGTCTTTTCGGTAGGCGGGCCGGAAGGTGAATATGTTTGACAGGCCGCGCAACAGAAAGGATTTTTATGAGTACCGATGGTTTACTCAGGGCCCTCAACGATTCTCAACGCTACCTCGATATTGTGCAGAAACAGCAGTTGGGCAAAAGTGAGACGGAATGGCTGATCGAAACCACCGTCAACAATTTTGCTCAGTATTACAACAGCGGTTTCATCGAGTATCGTAAATCAGTCGCGGAGGCTGGAGACTACGCGGCAGTTGAATGGACCGGGAGCGGCGCGACATTTCGGGACGTGCTGGGACGGGAGTATATCGACTGCCTGGGCGGTTTTGGGTTGTTCAATCTGGGTTGGGCACATCCCAAAGTCGTGGGGGCCGTACAAGCGCAATTGCAGAAGAGTCCGTTGCCGACGCAGGAATTGCTCGATCCCTTGCGCGGGATGCTGGCTCATCTGCTGGCGGAGATTACGCCTGGAGATATTCAGTATAGCTTCTTTGTGAGTAGCGGAACCGAGGCGATTGAGGGCGCGATGAAGCTGGCCAAGCTTTACACGCGCAAAAATGGCTTCATTGCCGCTGTGCGCGGTTTTCATGGCAAAACCGCCGGCTCGCTCTCGCTGACCGGCAAGGCCGCTTTTCGGCGTCCGGCCTTAACTCCTCAAAATAACATCTTTCATGTGCCCTATGGCGATGCTGACGCCGTGGAGCAGCAGTTGCGCATCGCGCGCGAGGTGGGCAACGACATCGCCGCTGTGGTGATGGAGCCGGTACAGGGTGAAGCGGGCGCCATTGCGCCACCCGACGACTTCTGGCCGCGTTTGCGCCAGATCTGCGATGAATATGAGGTGTTGCTGATTGCTGATGAAGTGCAGACCGGTATGGGGCGCACCGGTAAGCTGTGGGGCGTGGAGCACTGGCAGGTGGTGCCCGATATCATCGCGGCTGCCAAGGCGCTGGGTGGTGGTGTAATGCCGGTGGGCGCGTTTATGTCTACACCGAAGATCTGGAGCGTGATGAACAGCAATCCTTTCATTCACACTTCGACCACGGGGGGAAATCCGCTGGCCTGCGCGGCTGCCATTGCCGCTATCAATGTCACTCTGGAAGAGCATATTCCTGAACAGGCTGCCGAGAAAGGCGAATACTTTATTCAGCAGTTAAAAGGCATCGCTCAGCGCAACGGCGACATTTATACGGATATTACCGGTAAAGGTCTGTTGATCGGCCAGCATTTTATGAATGATGAGCTTGGCTATGCGGTGGCCTCCGGTCTTTTCAAACGCGGAGTGCTGATCTCCGGTACCCTGAATAATTCGCGCGTCATTCGTATTGAGCCGCCGCTGGTGATTACGCGGGAGGAGATTGATGTAGTGCTCAACCGTCTGGAGGATACGCTGCGCGAAATTCGCACCGACGCCACCTTGCTGGTGCCGGGTTTTGCCGAACTGAGCAGCTCCGGGGACGATTTTTCCGATTTGCCCCAGGCCAATGATACCTCGGTTGCTTGATTGTCTGACTGGCGTTCGTTCAGAGAGGTTTTATGCATATCATCGTACTCGGAGGCGCGGGCGCCATGGGACGCGTCACCGTGCGCACGCTGCTCGAATACCCGGAGATCGAGCAGGTGACCATCGCAGATTACCATGAAGGGCGGGCCAGGGAAGTGGCGGAGAGCCTGGGGAGTGGCAAACTCCAGGTGCGGCAGATTGATGTCAACGACGAGGAGCGTCTGCGTGCGCTCCTGTGCGGCGCTGATGTGGCGCTGAGCGCGGTCGATTATGTTTTCAATCAGCCTATTATGCGCGCCTGCATTCAGGAAAAGGTTCACTATGCCGACCTGGGCGGCCTTTTCCACATGTCGCGCACGCTGCTGGCCATGAACGCTGAGGTCGAAGCAGCTGGCATCACGGCTGTCCTGGGCATGGGGGGCACGCCGGGCATTACCAATCTGCTGGCGCGCCTGGCTGTGGAGCAACTGGCGCGCGTGGAGAGTATCAAGGTGCAACTGGGCTGCGCCGATGCCACGCCCTCCAGCGCGCCCCTGGTACCGCCCTATTCCATGCGCACCATTCTGGACGAATTTACCAGGGAGCCGCAGGTCTTTGAGGACGGCCAGTGGTACCCGCAGCGGCCTCTGAGCGGACAGGAAGAGATGCTCTTTCCCGAGCCGGTCGGGCGGGCTACGGCGGTCTATTCGCTGCATTCAGAGTGCGCGACCTTCCCGGTTTCGTTCAAGGACAGGGGGATTCGCCATGTCTCTTTCAAGATCGCTTTTCCTGCTGACTTTATGCACAGGCTCAAATTCCTGGTGGACCTCGGCTTTGGCAGCGACGAGCCGCTGAACATACGCGGCGCCAGCGTTTCGCCGCGCGAGGTCTTAACGCGCCTCGTCGAGTCCTTTCCCGTGGAAGCGGTTGAGCCGCAGGATTGCGATGTCCTGCGTGTCGTCACCAGCGGCGAGGCGGAGGGGCAGCGCTGGGAAATTACCAATCAGGTGGTCGTCCATCCCTATCGTCGCTGGGGAGTCAGCGCGGGCGCCCTGGACACTGGTACGCCGCTGGCTATTGTCGGACGTATGCTGGCCAGGGGCGAGATCACCCGGCGCGGCGCTCATGGGCCAGAGGTCTGCGTCCCGCCTGAACTGTTCTTCCGCGAACTCGCGCGCTACGATATGCATATGACCAGCGAGCGCCGCCTGTTGAGCGTCTGAGGTAGTCGATGTGTTGTCGAACCTGAAACAGCGCAACCGGGAGTGATCGGTTGCGCTGTTCTGGCTTTTATGCCATGTGATAACCGTTTTTCGTCCCGGCTTGCCGGCGCTGACAAGTAGCATATCTGATGGAGGGAAGCCATGCCGGGAGCGAGGCGCAGATTTTAGCGAGCGTGGGCCATATGTTCCGCGTTGAGTAACTGGCGCAGTTTAGTCGGCGTGTTGGCCTCGTCAGTTGGCGTATAGACAACTACTTTTAAATCGGGTTCTTCGTACACCTGAAACATCAGATGCTTGAAGACCAGCAGGCCGGCGTGAGGATGATTGAGCATTTTCCTCAAGCGGCTTGAAAGATTGCGGGCAAAGACAGTGCCGCACCCACGTCACAAGGGAGAACGTGGGTGCGGCACTGTCCTGGTTCAAGGGACCATACGTCGGAAAGAAATATTTGCCTGGTAAACCGTCATGTCCTCTCATGAACTACTGGCACTTTTTGCAGTACAAGCATTTGTCTGGAATGCCTGCCGTTTTTTCTGGTGCCGAAGCTCACAATCAGGGTAATGCACAGGCAGGCCAGCACACTGCTCATCAGTAGCACACCAACGAACGAATCGGTGGTAGTTGTCGTAAAAATATAGGTAAAATTAGCGATGACGATCAGCGAAATCGTAAA
>DASZXF010000137.1:0-10457 GCA_035546055.1 Ktedonobacteraceae bacterium | reverse complement strand
CAGGCAAATGGCAGGAGATACTCACGCTGCGCTTCCCACATTTCGTCAAACATCGCGCTGATCTCTGCTGGCGAACAGACAGCGGCGGTCAGTGGATCGAGCAGCAGGGCGTAACGCGCTGCCTCTTTGTCGCGCTGGATCAAGGCCTGGCTCACCAGCTGGTGGACGGCCATATGCGCGCGATTGAGCGCGGCCAGTTGTTCAGGCAGCGCCCCGAAATGAGTCGGCTGGATGCCATGACGATCAACCAGGCAGGCGACCTCGACGCAGCCATCGGGCAGGTTATCGATCAATCCGGTGTTACGGATATTTCCGTAAATGATAGTGGGACGATTCAGCGTAATGCCCTCGATAATAGAGGAACCGTATTCGTGGCTGCGCTGATATGGAATATCGCGTTGACCGTTGAGCATTTCCGCAATCTGTTTCTCGTTGTCGGCGCGCCAGGTTGGCCAGTTATTGGCATAAAAGCCCGTTTCTCCCAGATAGCCCTGGCGGCAATACTGCTCAATCAGCTCTGGACGCTTGCGGAAATAGGGCACATACTCGGAAAAGTGTCCGCTACTTTCCGTGACGAAGGCGCCAAAGTGGCGCATAAACTCAAAACGCACGGGATCTTGCTCGTAGACCTCCTTCACCTGCGCCCGCTCGCGCAGACGGGGATACATATCTTCTCCGCGATAGCGCAGCGTCGTAAACCAGGCATTGTGGTTAATGCCGGCACAACGCCATTCCAGATCCTCATACGGCACCTGGAGATAGCCCGCCAGTTGCTTCGAGGTACCCTGGACGCTATGGCAGAGGCCCACCGCGCGCATCTTCGTCGCCGTCAGCGCGGAGAACATGAGAATGGACATCGGATTGGTATAGTTGAGCACCCAGGCAGCGGGGCAGAGTTCTTCCGCGTCATGGAGGATATCCAGCCAGGCAGGACCGGTGCGCAGAGCCTTGAAAATTCCGCCGGGACCAATCGTATCGCCGATACACTGGTTCACGCCGTACTTCAGCGGGATATCGAAATCATGGCGTACATTTGCCAGGCCAGCGACCTCAATCGTATTGATCAGGAAGTCGCTCCCGGCCAGCAGATGGCGGCGTTCCGTCGCAGACTCGACGCGCCACTTTTTGCCACTGATCTCAACCAGGCGTTCTGCCATCCGATGCGCCATCTCCACACGGGCTTGATCGATATCGACCAGGGCAATCGTCCCCTCATCTAATCCCTCGATATGCAGAATGTCGGTAATCAATTGACGGGCGAAAACAGTGCTACCAGCACCGAGAAAGGTTACTTTTGTCACGATGATGTTTACTCCTGAGAGCTATTTAAGACCAGCGCCCAGATGGATTGATTGCACAATCCCTTTCTGGAAAATGAAGAAGAGGATGAGCAGTGGACCAAGGGCAATAAAAGTCGCAGCCATCATCAAATTCCAGGATGCGCCATAGCTTGATTGAAATGAAGCAATGCCAACGGTCAACATGCGCAAATCGTCAGTATTGGTGATGATCAGCGGCCAGAGAAAGTTATTCCACTGGCTCACAAAAGTAATCACCGCCAGCGTGCCCATAATCGGGCGGCTCAACGGGAGAATGATCCGCCAGAGGATCTGCAAGGTACTGGCTCCTTCGACACGCGCGGAATTCTCCAGATCAAGCGGAATCGTGCGAAAGAACTGGCGCATCAGGAAAATCCCATAAGGCGAGCCGAGAATAAACGGAACAGTCAACCCCATCCAGGTATCATCCCAGCCAAGCTGACTCATCAGCAAAAACAGCGGAATAATTGTCACAATCCCCGGCACCATCATCGTCGAGAGATAGAACCAGAAGATCGTATCCCGCCCGCGAAAATGCATGCGCGCAAAAGCGTAAGCCGCGAACGTACTAAAAAGGAGCTGGCCGACCGTCGAAATCGCCGCGAAGATCAGCGTATGGATCAGGTAGCCAGGAAAGCCGTACTGACCAAGCACCGTCGTATAGCTTGCCAGCGTCCATTGGGCAGGCCATGACCAGGGAGCGCCGACAAAGAGCATCTTATCCGGCTTCAACGAGGTCAGAAAAGCCAGGTAGTAGGGAAACAGCGAGACAATGGCCCCGAGAATCAGGATCACATACCACAGAATCTTCACCAACAGATGGCGGAGCCTGCGGGGCTTCCACAGTCCCGCTTCAGATCGTTGTATCTCTTGCTGGCGGGCCGGCAGAGCGCGGAGAGCAGTCATTGATTCATTCCTCCTTTCAGATGCGATTAACTCATATCGTAGACCGTGCGTTTGCGGAAGTAGAGCGCCTGCGCAATGGTCACGAGGAGGATAATCCCGAACAAAACCATTGACAACGCCGAGGCATAGCCTGCGTGGAAATAGACAAACGCCTGGCGATAAATCTCAAAGTTGATGGTATCAGTCGCATGTCCCGGGCCGCCCTGCGTCATCACAAACACCGTATCAAAGACCTGGAACGAGCCAATGATATCCGTCACCAGCACAAAGAACATCGTGGGACTGAGCAACGGCAGCGTCACGTGCCAGAAAGTTTTCCAGCGCGAGGCTCCGGCAATACTGCTCGCCTCGTAGAGATCTGACGGAATACTCTGCAACCCGGCCAGGAAAAAGAGCATATTGTATCCCGTAAATTGCCAGATATTGACCGCCGCCACCGAAGGCATCGCCAGCGGCGTGGTCGTCAGCCAGGCAATATCATGCAGGCCAAAAGCGCCAAGAAACGTATTGAGTGCTCCATAACGCGGATCGAAGATCCACTGCCAGACAATCCCCATAGCCACCGGCGTAGCCATCCAGGGGACCACGTAAATGGTGCGAAAGATCCCGATGCCGCGCAACTTCTTATTCATCAAAAGCGCCAGCAAGAGCGCCAGCACCGTCTGAGCAGGAATATTGAGCAGGACATAATAGGTAGTCACCAGCAACGAATTGCCGACCGTCGCGCTATGAAAGACCGTCTCATAGTTCTTCAGGCCAATAAACTGGGCGGTTCCAATCAGGCTCCAGTTAAAAAAGCTGAGAATCGCGACCGCGACAACAGGCAGCAGCAGAAAGGCAAAGAGTCCGATCAGACTGGGTAGTAAAAAGGTATAGGCCAGGAGGGTAGTGTGCAGCCGCGCGCGCGACATAGGCGAACGCACCTTGATGCGCCGATCTTGCCTCTCCCCCTCTTTCGTCTGTGTGAGTTGCATAGAGTTCATCCCCACTGCAAAAGTTGCGTCAAACATGCGCTCTTCTGGAAAAAAGGGACCAGAGATAGCGCGAGAGAGTGTCACGCGCTCGCGCTATCACCTGGTCGAGGTTAGCTAACTAGCTGCCACTGGCCGCACTTTGCAGCGCGGCGTTTCCCTGTTGCACCGCATTATCACATGCCTGCTGCACCGAAATCTGGCCCAGATACATCTGGTTAAAGATATCAGTGATCTGCGTATTCGCCTCATCGAAACCGGAGGTGATGGGATAACTGACCGTTGTGCCCTGGGCCTCAGTCAGGAAAGGACTGACATCAATCCCCTTCTTCTCCCAGTAGGCCTGGAAGCCCGCGTCGGCGCTCTGCACGCCCGGCCAGACGGTTCCCAGCGAACCAATCATCGTCTCCGATTGCGGAGAAGCCAGCCATTTAAACAGCTCCCAGGCTTCTTGTGGATGCTTCGTCGTGGCGGAAATCGCGTCAGACAGACCATTAAAGACACTGATGCGTCCTTTCGGTCCTGCCGGCAGTTGCGCGACTCCCCAGGCGAAGTTCGTCTGAGAGGCCACGGCGCTGAGATTCCACGAGCCGGTTTCAATAATCGCGGCCTGGCCACGTCCAAACAATTGCTCCGCGATATTCCCGCCAGCATTCGTCTCTGACGCCGGCGGCGAGACATGATATTTGTTATTGAGATCAACCAGGAACTGGAGCGCCTGCACCGCTGGCGGCTGATTGAACTGGAACTGCGTGCCGTAAGGCTTATCCAGGAAGCTTCCGCCATTCATAGCGATGTAGTTCAAATAAATTTCCTGGTTCGAGTTCAACGAGACAAAGCCGTACTGGCTCACCGACTGCGCATTAAAGCCCGCCTGCGTCGGATGCAGACCATTCTTGTCGACGGTGAGTTTTTGCAGCGCCTGCAGGAACGTGCCACCATCAGTCGGATTCCAGTTCAGATTGTTGATGTCAATCCCCGCCTTCTGAATCAGGTCTTTGTTATAGAACAGGGTAATGGTATCCCAGTCCTTCGGCAATCCGTAATAGTTGCCCTGATACTGATAGGGCTTGAGCAACTGCGGATAGTACACCGACAGATCCAGCTTATCCTGTTGGATCAGCGGACTGATATTCATCAAAGCGCCTTCTCCAACCAGTTGAGAGACTTCCGACACATGATCCCAGAAGACATCGGGCGCGTTACGGGCCGCGATCTGTGTACTCAGCTTCTGCCAGTACTGTGTCCAGGGATTTTGCTCAATCGTAACTTTGATGTTCGGGTGGAGCTTCATAAACTCATCGATGGATTTCTGGTACGCCGGCTGCTGATTGGCATCCCAGAGCGCGTAGGTGAGATGTACAACCTGTCCGTTCCCGCTATTGTTTCCTGAGCCGCCGCATGCCGCCAGGGCGACCATCAAGAGTGAAAGAATCATACCGATGGAGCACACCTTTGTGAGCATATGGCCCATGCCATGGAGATGTTTGGGCCGAACTTCCGCCTGTTCAGCCTGACCGTCACGCCTTTGCTTGAATTGCATTTCTGCGACCTCCTCTTAAATGTCAAAAAACGGACGAGAGGATTGAACGAATGCTCGTTCAAGAGAAATACGGGAGAGAATTTCCTGCTTCTACCCACGGTACAAGCAAGCTGGTCTATCTACAGCAGATAGCCAGGTAGATAATCAGTCAAAGTACCTTGTCTCAAGCCTCCCTTGATATCTATGAGAGCCCTTCCCCTGCGGAAAGAAGCCCTCTGGCCGGAGAACATGCGATGGGTTGCGACGGAAGGATCTTTGCTCCGCCCTGAGCTGATTGTGTACACGTGTACATCGCTATGTGCCAATACTACCATCGTACAAGCGTGTTTGTCAAGGGATAGTCGAGATGACTTTTTGCCTGTACATGGCCATGTAACATACAAACTCTTGACAAAAGGCCAGTGGGAGAGCATACTTACTGGAAAAGAAACAGAAAAGGCACGAACACGCGTACAGAACTCAGAAGGATGAAATTATTGAATGGCCACCAGTGAAGAAGTTGCCCGGCTCGCGGGCGTCTCGCGCGCCACTGTTTCGCGCGTGCTGAACGGATCGGCGCGCATCAGCGATGACGCGCGCCAGCGCGTTCACGCGGCGATGGCAACCTTGGGATACGAGCCGGATATTGTCGCGCAGAGCCTGGTCAGGCGGCGCTCGCGCGTGATCGCGCTCAGTTTGCTGGATCAGAAAAAGGGCTTCTCTTTTTCCAGCCTGGGGCAAACCGCGAACTATTTCTATATCGATATGCTCAAGTGCATTGAGCAGGAAGCGGCTTCGCGCGGGTACGATCTGCTCCTGCCATCGCATCCGAGCGGCAAACACGCGGACAGTTATACGCGCAGTTTACAGATGCGGCGCGTGGCGGGAACCATCATGCTCGGACTTGCGCCAGAAGATCCGCGTATCCAGAGTTTGCTCAAGGCTGGCATCCCCACGGTTTTTCTTGATACGATTGGTCAGGGAGAGCATGCCATTTCCATTCGTTCGGATCACATGGATGCCGCTCGCCAGCTCGCGGAACATTTGCTCACCCTGGGACATCGCCGCATCGCGTTTATTAGCGGTCCGACGGTCAATCTGGCCGCTATGGAACGTCTGCTGGGCTTTCAGCAGGTGCTGGCCAGGAATGGTATTTCTCTTGACCCTGACCTGGTGCGTCAATCAGGCTGGAATACCGATGAGGCTTACCAGACGGCGAAAATCTTGCTCGAACAGCGCCAGGATTTTAGCGTGCTGGTGGCGGGAAGCGATCTGATGGCCATTGGTATTCTGCGGGCGCTGCACGAACGCCATCTCCAGGTGCCTCGCGATTGCTCGCTGGCCGGCTTTGATGATGTCATCCTCAGCCAGTACACCACGCCCCCGCTCACCACTGTGCGCCAGGATACGGAGACCATGGGGCGTGAAGCCATTCAACGTCTCATCGCGCTGATCGAGGGCCAGCCGGCCACCTCTCTGGTGGTACCTACCCAGCTGGTGATCCGCGAATCGACCGCCCCGATCTGAGGCGCCAGCCGATAAAAAGCCAGGCCAGCTATGTACACGAGTACATAGCTGGCCTGGCTTTTTATCGGCCTGCAGCCTGTTCTCGCGCCCCGGGAACCACGGTCCTCCGCCGGCGTAGTCGTGCTCAGGGGCCGGGAAAGGCAGGTTGAGAAACCTGCCTTGAGGATCATCTCCCCTTGACAAACCATTTCATCGGATGGTACTATTTTTTCATAGTCCTGAACACGAGTACATAGCGATGGGCGTTTCTTGCATTTTTTATCTGCTTCATCTTCTGCTAACCGCTAGAAGGTGGGATTGGAGGTGCTCGTTCGCGGTGTGGAAGGCCACACAGGGGTCTTGCTTTTTCTAAAATATGTTCACGTGTACATCCCCAGGGTTATGGGATGGAGACAAGACAAAGCGGTTGTATCCGTACTTTCCCGGGTGAGTTTCTGACTCTGCGCGTTGCTTCGACATCGCTATCTGCAAGGCGAGAGCAGGTCTGCCCTGGCGCTACGCCGGGGTCTGTACGGATGGTTTTCTGATCACCCTGCGACGGAAGTATAAGACTGTCGCCCCGCCGTTTCTGTCCGCCCTTGTCGTCTTACATCCCACCGCCTTTTTTACCGTTTTTTAGCATATAGAAGCAAGGAGGCCATTCGGACGATGAAAAAGCTCCCACGGTTGCTCATCGTACTCCTCGCATTGCTTGCCATCGTCGCTCTCGCACCTCTTTTGTCGGCGGCGCAGGCCAATGCCAGTGCGAATGCTCCATTGGTTCTGGACGATTTTGAGTCCTATGCCAATGACACGGCCCTGCAAGCATCCTGGCAATTTATCGATAATCCGGGCCTTGCGAGTTCAATCGATACAAGTAATTTTTACGATGGAAGTCAGGCCATGCACCTGCAAAATGACGGCGCTGGCACTGGCTGGGTGACGATGCAATATACCTTGCCCGACAATCTCACCAATTGGAGCGGCTCTACCGGTATTCAGTTCTGGATTTACAATCAGTATCCCGCGCCTTTGAGCTTTAAGGTGGACTTTATTCAGGGAAACCCCTGGGCAGACTTTACGACCGTGGATAACGGCACGGCCTATTTGCAGAAAACCGATGGCGTCTGGGCGGCTGTTCCCTTTAACGGCAACGAGGTGCAGGTTCCGGCTGGTTTTCGTGGTCAGGTGCGCCTGGGTTTTGATCAATATGCCGAGGCGCCCTGGCAATGCTCAAGCAACTGTCCCGCGCCAGCTCTGGACAATATCTCGGCGCTGCGCCTGGGGATCAGCGCTGGCGATAATGTTGCTATCACCGTTGATGCTTTCGCGCTGTACAGCGGATTGACGGTGAATCCTTCGCCTACTCCCTATCCGACGCCCACAACCCCCGATCTGCCAGATCACCCCTTGCATTACGCGCATGTGACCGGGGCCAATCCGCTCAAGGGCTTTATGCCCTATGCCGATCCTCAATCTGACAGTTACTATCACGGGACCGATCAGTATGTGAATCAGATGCCGCACAGCATGGAGTTCTTTTATCTTCCACTCAATGCGGTTATGAGCAATTACCATACGTTCGATTGGCATGCGCTCGATAAGATGTTGCGCGAGGTTGCCAAACGCCATCACCAGGCCGTGGTGCGCTTCTACCTGGACTATCCCGATAAGCCGAGCGGTATTCCGCAGTTCTTGCTCGCTGGTGGACTCGTCACTCGTGCCTATACCGACTACAACAACGGTGTCGATGCTACCAGCGTGCTTCCGAACTACGATGATCCCAACCTGTTGACGGCGCTGGATCAGTTTATCGCGGCCTTCGGGGCGCGTTACGACGGTGACGCGCGCCTTGGCTTCGTCGAGGTTGGCCTGATTGGCTTCTGGGGTGAATGGCATACCTACCCTTACGACGGCTATAGTTGCACCGCCGACCATGTGAATTGTCCCAACTACATGCCCAATGCGCTCGACCAGAGCCGGGTCTTGCACGACTTTAACACGGCGTTCAAGACCACCAGGCTGCTGTTGCGCTATCCGATGGCTGATAGTTATAGCCTGAATATGGGCTATCACGATGACTCATTTGCCCTGGAGACTCTGCCGCCATCCGAGGGCGGCCAGAGCTGGATGTTCTACCCCAAGTTGCAGTCCTCGCTGCTGGATGATGTCTGGCATCAGCAGGCCATCGGTGGCGAATTGCGCCCGGAGATTCAGGTGCAGATGTGGCAGAACGATCCGCCAATCTACACTGGCCCCAGCCTCGGCGAGCCTGGCGAGTCCTGGGATACGAGTGTCGCGCTGACTCATCCCTCCTGGTTCCTGGCCGAAGGTCTCTTCGCCATCTCCAGGAATGACGCCACGGCCTGGCCCGCCGGTTCATTCAAGCGCGCGCTCCAGGCGAATAGCGAACTTGGTTACGAACTCTACGTTCCCAATGCCTATTACGCGAATACCCTGCGCAATGGCGCTCCCTTGAACGTCGCCATCACTATGCAGGATACCGGGATTGCTCCCTTCTACTATGGCCCTGATACATGGCCTGTCCAGCTTGCCCTGCAAGATCGTCACGGCCATATTGTGAAGACCTGGAGCACCAGCTGGGATCTGCGCACGGTTCAACCATCGAACAATGTCGATGATCCGAGCCGTCCCACGGTGCTGTTCAGCGCCAGCAACCTCTCGTATGACCATGTGCATGATGGCTCATACACGCTTGTCATGCGCGTGGTGAATCCCATGCAAGGTGGGCTGCCGCTGAACTTTGCCAACACCGAGCAGGGGGCGGACGGCTGGTTGAAGTTGGGACCAATCACGCTTGCCTAGTTCACTACCCGGGGATGACGCTGCCGGGGAGTATTCCCTGGCAGCCTGATCGCCGCGAAAGGAGGGATCAACCGCCACCTTTTTTCACATTTGCAGACCTTTCTTTTGCCCTTCTGCGCTGCTCGTGGCCACGGCAAGGCGAGCAGCGCAGGACGGAAATGCATGCAAGGAAGAAGCGCGCATCTTAGAGAGAAAGAAAAGGAGTGTCACTATGCAGAAGAAAGTTCATCCCATCGGGCGCATCCTGACCGCCCTGGCCCTGGCGGCAGTGTTTTTCGCGAGCTTTGCCACTCTGCTCATGAGTCCCCATAGTGTATCCGCGAATGGCACTACTGTCACCTACACGGGCGATTTCGCCTCGGTATTTCCTAACCCGGATCGCGGTTTCCACAATCGTTACGAGATCATTGACGATCCCAACGTCAACCCTTACGCGACGAACAATAGCATTGCTGGCTTCAGTCCTGACATGCTTGATCGCACTTTCGCGCGTGCTCGTGCCGATGGAGATACGCTGATCCACAGCTATATTCATCTGGACCTGTATCAGACCTCGCCTCTGCCGCAGGAACTGCTTGATAATCTCTCCTCCGGCCTGGCGGCGATTCGCGCCGAAGGACTCAAAATTGTCCTGCGTGTGGCTTATGCGTGGAACACGAACCCGACCGCTGCGGAAGCGCAGATGGAGAGCCACATGGACCAGTTGGGGCCGATTTTTACGGCTAACGCAGATGTCATCGATCATCTTGAGGCTGGCTTCCTCGGTGAATGGGGCGAGTGGCATGATGGACCATATACCGATGCCTTCAATCGCAGTCAGGCTGATGTCCGTTATCGTCTGATGAAGAAGTTGCTGAGCGTCACGCCCGCGACAATTCCCATTGCTATTCGTTACCCCATCTTTCAGAAGGAGATCGACGAGTTGCCCGTCCCGGCAGGCTGTACCCTGCCTGATAACTGTCAGCTCACCACCACTGACCGGGATCGCCTGGGCTTCCACGACGACTGTTTCCTGTCGGATAGCGCGGACATGGGCACTTACGATCAAAACTCCTGGATGGGCTGGTTTGATGTGAGTGTCAAGAGATCGTGGGTAGTTGACGCCCGCACCTCCTTCGGGGGCAATCAAATGGTCGGCGGCGAAACCTGCGATTCAGCGGGTGACGATGATGCGGCCTGTGTCAATGCGCAGTACCAGATGATCATTCAGCACTGGACGGAGATCAACCAGGATTACGCGCCGGTGAATGTCAACATCTGGAAAGCGGCGAACCTGCCGGCTTCCGGCAACGATCCAGCGGAGACCTGTTTCACCCGTATTCAGCGCAAGCTCGGTTACAGACTCAGGCTGGTCGATGCCACTTTTCCCACCTCGGCCACGGCGGGAGACACCTTTGCCTTTGCCGC
>DASZXF010000136.1:0-2560 GCA_035546055.1 Ktedonobacteraceae bacterium | reverse complement strand
TGACGTGCCCTGACGATGACGAATGGCCATAGGTGCTCCTTTCATCGGTACTTTTCCCAGGCAAACGCCAGGCATTCCAGCGCATCCTCCAGGCTGTAGCAGTCGTGTGGACGTTGCGTGACCTGGGAGACATATTCGTGCATCCAGAACTCGGCCTCCTCGAAACTGCATCCAACGACGCTGACGAGCTGAATGGCGAGAAACAGGGCGTAGTTATGCCGCTTGCCAGGGATGGCGTTGCGCAGGGCTGCGTGCAGCCAGAACTCCGGGTCCTGCTCACGATCACTCCCTGGTCGGTGCGCTGCTTTCCAGCGCGCGTGAGGGGAGGGTGGCAGGCTGGCACGAGAGAACTGACGCTGGCGGTGTTCGATGAACAATTCGAGCAACGCTGGCGGAAAGGGAGCCGGAGGAAGAGCGCTCTGCCATTGATACAGGAAGCCATGAGGATGAACGGAGGGCGGAGCGACCACATACCGCCCTCCCTTGACCAGTTCAACTCCCTGGTAGCCAGCAAACTGGTGATTCGGTGGTTCAATGCCCACCGAGGGCATTTGAAAAATCAGATGCATTCCTCCACCCCCAGTCAGTTGCCACAGGGTGGCTCGCAGAGAGGTGGTCGCCCCAAAATGCACCACCTGGCGTTCCATTGCCTCCAACGAGGACAGTCCTCCGTGGCGGGGATCGATATCGAGCACCCACCAGCCGCTTGGCTGTCCGGTCGCAATCCCGATGTTGGCCTGGGGAAAGCGTGACCACCAATGCCCGATCAATGCCTCATCCGTGGTGGCGCTATAGCACCCGCCCGGAATCGGGGATTCTTTCAGACGAGGGAGGCGAGGCTCCTTCTGGTGGGGCGATAACGGGAAGACCGCAATGCCCATCTGGGCGTAGGTCCGGGCTGCCTCGGCCAGCGACGCGGTATTCATTGTTCGCAACGACGCCCCGGAGAACATCGTAACAGTCATAGACATCCTCTCTTTCATGCAAACGCCAGCCTCCAGCATGGGAGGCTGGCCATTCATTGAGGGACTTGGCAAACAGATCACCATCGGGTATGCTTGGAATGACTCAGTGTGTATGACACAAATGAGATCATCCCGACGAATGCTCCCTCTGGGTCAGGGGGCATTTGTCATGCGACCCGGAATGCTCCCGGCATTCATCGGCGGCCCTCGCCCGCCATGGAAAACACAGTGATGCCAGTTCATCGTTGATGAAACCTCCTTGCCAGTCAATGGCTCTCAGCAGGCGTTCCAACCAGCGGCACGCGTGAACAAGCCCCTGATCAACAGCGTGATCAGGGGCTTGTTCCTGGTGAGATACGAACGGTTGTGGAACGACAGCCACCATTGATGGACTGATCTGGAATCGGTAAAGCGCAGGTCAGCGCAGGCGGGAAGAGAACACTGGTCAGGCGCGAGGCACGCCCTTTTTCTTCCCACTTTTCCAGAGCTGCGTGTACGCTTGCTGCCAGAGTGGCTGCGCAACGACTGTTGGATCTTGAGCGACCATCTCCTCCAGCAGGTCCGCCAGGCTGGCAAGCACCCCGGCCTGTTCACCCAGTAACGTCAGCGCTTTCAGAGAGCAGGCGATGGCCTCCTGGTGAAACGTCTGGGGCGTGGTGGACTGAGAAGCCTGGGCGCGAGCCACCTGCGCGCACATCTGGAAGAGGTTCCCTCTGATGGCGGAAGGGAGATCAGAGAGTTCCAGCGCTTTGATGCAGTGGGAGCGGGCTTGCATCCCTTGTCCTGCGGCCAGATGCACCTGCGCCAGCCCCATCAGACTACGTGCCAGCAATGGCTGCTCCTGGAGATGCTCAGCTATCTGATGCATCTGGTGATAGGCGTGCAGCGCATCTTCGTAGGATGTTGCGCGCAGATGAACTCCCCCAAGCATTTCCCACACGCGCGCACGTGAGCGGTCGTCCTGATGCAACTGGAGAGCCTGCGCTCCATGCCGCACTGCTTGCGTGTAGTGTTCCATCTGCTGATTTGTCCACAACAACCCTTCGTGGAGGTCCGCTCGCGCCGGATGCTCGGCGATCTCACCGACGCAGAGACGCAATGCCTGCTCATACAGCAGATGCGCCTGTGGCGTCGATGCCACCTGATAGGTCCGTCCCAGATCACAAAGCAGCCGAACATACAGCCAGGGATCATTCATCCGACGCTCCTTGAGGAAGGTCAGCGCCTGCCGATAATGGATCTCACTTTCTGCCCCAAGCTCCCGCGCGGTATTTCCCAGCAGCCATTTGACCCAGGGACGCTTGCGGCGAGGGGTGGTCAGGCGCTCTTCATGCGCAAGATACCATGCGTGGCCAGCAACCTCCATTTCGATCAGGCAATCGGCGGCGTATGACCACTCGTGCTCTTCATGGCTATCGCTCAACTGCCAGCACTGCAGGTACAGCTTTTCGCGCTGCGTTAACGGAACCGCTGCCACGACCTGCTGATACAGGTCACTGGTGCCGGTACTGGCAAAGATCGTACAGATATCACGAAACGTCAGCGTTGTGTGATCGTCAAACATGGAAAAGGATTCCTTTCGTTTTCTCAAGAAA
>DASZXF010000135.1:0-3598 GCA_035546055.1 Ktedonobacteraceae bacterium | reverse complement strand
CCTTTTCTGCCAGTCAACCCGGCAGCGCCAGCCAGGCAACAGGCCACGGAGGTCTGGGAACAGCACATACAGGCCACGGTGCCGCCGCTGCGCCAGTTTGCTCCCGATCTCACCCCGCAGATAGAACAGGTGGTGCTGCGTGCTCTGACCAAAGATCCCACGGCGCGCTTCCAGGATGTGGCGGCGTTTGTCAGCGCCTTTGCGCAGGAGATGCGCGCGGCTATGGGTGCGGCGCCATCCGTACCAGATAAATCCGGGCCTGTTATGCCGCCACCCACCGCTACGCTGCAAGCAACTCAGCCAGCGCGACCCGCGCCTATCGCGCCAACGATGCCGATATCCGCGACGCCTGGATCAGGAGCCGCGACCACTGTTTTGCGCGGACCCGCCGGCCAGGCGGCGGCGGAGTTCCCCGCTCCAATGCTCACAAGCCTGGGAGACACACTGTACTCGCTCGATCTGGAGAGCGGATATGTGCGCGCGGTGGCATGGTCTGCCGATGGAAAAACGCTGGCGGCTGGCTGCGATTACGAAGAAGTTTTCACCTGGGAAGCGCTGACAGGTACACATCAACGTTCGTTTCGCCTGCACGAGCACCAGCTCCGCTCAGTGGCCTGGTCCCCCCGACAGCGCGTACTGGCCTCCGCCAGCGCGGATCAGCTCATCCATGTCTGGCAACCTGAGACAACCGCTCCACAGCCGCTGCTGACCTATCGCGAGCACGCGGGAAACTTCACGCTGGGTCTGGCCTGCGCAGTCGCATGGTCGCCGTCGGGTCTGCTCCTGGCCTCAGCCGGAACTGATCTGATGGCACGCGTCTGGCGAGCCGATACTGGTGAACAGATATGCCTCTGCCAGGGGCACACCGGGGACATCAACGCGCTGAGCTGGTCGCCGGACGGCACACAACTGGCAACAGGCTCTGACGACGGCTCTGTTCGCCTGTGGGATGCACGCAGCGGGCAAGCCCTCGCTACCTTCCAACACCACGCCAAGCAGGTGTACGCGCTGGCCTGGTCCCCTGATGGAGTTCACCTGGCTTCGGCTGGAATGGGAAGTACTATTTATATCTGGCAAGCCAGCGCAGGCACCCGGACAGACTACGCGCTCTATCAGGGCCATGCGCGCTCAGTCTACGCGCTGGCCTGGTCCCCTGATGGCCAGCAGGTGGCCTCTGGCGGACGCGATACAACTGTACAGATCTGGCGCAACGGCGAGTATAAGCATCTGTATACCTACACCGAACACAGGAGTTCTGTGCTGGCCCTGGCCTGGTCTCCCGATGGCAGCTATCTCGCCTCGACCGACGAAGATGGGCAGGTACGAGTCTGGCAAGCCCGGAACTGAACGGATCATCTGGAAAAGAGCATGAGCATGGCCTCGAACATGATTTGTAGCTATTGTGGCTCCTCCAATCAGGCAGGAGAAGACTTTTGTGATATGTGCGGCGCTCAACTCAACTCCGGCCAGGCACCCGGAGCGTCTCAGGTAACACAGGCACCTGCCCCCACGTTGCTCAATCGGCGCTATCGCGTGCTCAATGCGCTGGGAGAAGGTGGCTTTGGCAAAGTCTATAAAGTTGAGGATACTCAGCTCAATAACCGCCTGTTAGCGGCCAAAAAACTGGACCTTGATTCTATCGCCCCCAAAAATCACCAGGCCGCCATTACCAGCTTTCAGCAAGAGGCAACCATCTTAGGCCATTTGCAGCATCCTCATTTACCGCGTATTTACGAATATTTTGTAGAAAATCATGATTATTATCTCGTAATGGATTTTATTTCAGGAGAAACCCTGAATGAACGTCTACAAAAACTCCCATCTCCTGTTCTGCCAGTCACGCAAGTGGCGCAGATCGGCATTCAATTGACATCCGTGCTGGATTATTTGCACACGCGCCAGCCAGCCATTATCTTTCGGGATCTCAAGCCCGATAACATGATGATTACGTCTAAAGATGAGATTTATCTGATTGATTTTGGCATTGCCCGCCACTTCAAGCCCGGCCAGGCGGGGGATACAATCAAATGGGGCACGCTCGAATATGCCTCGCCGGAGCAGGTAGCAGGACGACAGACTTCCGCGCGTTCCGATATCTACAGCCTGGGGGCTGTTCTCTATCAGCTTCTCAGCGGCGATTGTCCTACCTACCCGCCTCAATTTGCTCCTCTCAAGCTCGTGGGCACGGCTCAGACTCGCCTGGGCCAGCTAGTTACGCGGATGCTGGAACGCGATCCACAGGCCCGACCCGCAAGCATGGCAGAGATCAAAAAAGAGCTGGAGGTGATTGTTCAGCTCTTACAACCAGGAGCCGCCATACCGGGCAAGCAGCCGCGCAAAGCAGGTAACAAAGCGCCAGCGGCTCCTCCACCAGCACCCGCGCCACGGCCCAAACCGCAAAAGCCGCAGGTGCCACTTCCCAAAGCGTGCGGCGATCTGCTGCACAGGTACAGTCAGCACAGCGCGGCTGTCAACGCGCTGGCCTGGTCCCCCGATGGCGACCGGCTGGCCTCAGCCGGCGAAGATCGGCAGGTACAGGTCTGGCAAGCGTTGACGGGCAAACACCTGTTTACGTACAAAAACCATACTCGCACGATTAACGCCCTGGCCTGGTCGCCGGATAACCAGCAGCTTGCCTCTGCTGGCAATGATCACAGCGTCCAGATCTGGCAGGCCCGTTCAGGCCAGAGCATCACCCATTACCAGGGGCATAGCCACTGGATACAGGCGATCTCGTGGTCTGCTGACGGCAAACTGCTGGCTTCAGGCGATGCAGCCAGGCAAGTCCACCTCTGGGATGCTCGTTCTGGGCGGCAACAGCATATTTATTATGGCCACAAAGACCCTGTGCTGGCCCTGACCTTCTCACCTGATACCCGCCTGATAGCCTCAGCCGATGAGGGGGGCGCGGTTCATATATGGGAAAAGGCCAGCGGCAAGTTGCTCATAACGTATACCGGCCATCGGAAGGCGGTGAGTTCGCTGGCCTGGTCGCCGGACAGCAAGTTGCTGGT
Source organism: Ktedonobacteraceae bacterium (assembly GCA_035546055.1). GTDB lineage: Bacteria > Chloroflexota > Ktedonobacteria > Ktedonobacterales > Ktedonobacteraceae > Paraktedonobacter. The sequence continues at coordinate 584 of DASZXF010000135.1, read as the reverse complement.
TTCCGGCTCCTGGGATCGCACATTACAGATCTGGGAGGCCGCCAGCGGGAAACAGCTCACCATCTACACCGAGCATGAGCGCGCGATCACTGCCGTGGCCTGGTCATCCGCACATACTACTATCGCCTCTGCCAGCAAGGACCAGACAGTGCGCGTCTGGAACCATCTGACCGGTCAGACGCTTCTAACATACCGCTCCCACACCGCGAGCATCAATGCGCTCAGCTGGTCGCCTGATGGTTCTTACCTGGCCTCGGCTGGAGGCGATACAACAATCCATGTCTGGCGCGCCCATTAATGAAAGATCTGCTCTACTCATCCCATCAGAGGAAAGCGCTTCGCCACGGTTGTCAAAAGAAAGCCGATCTGTTAGAGTGAGAAAAACAAGAAGGAGAAAGATTTTTATGACGACAAGCAATACGCTCCCCGTGGCAGCGGATGCCTTCCAGGTGCGGGAGGACTTGACGTTTTTAAATCATGGCAGCTTTGGCGCCTGCCCTCGCCCGATTTTTGAGGTTTACCAGGAATGGCAGCGGCGCCTGGAAGCTGATCCGGTTGAGTTTCTAGGACGCCGCCTGCACGAG
>DASZXF010000134.1:0-1991 GCA_035546055.1 Ktedonobacteraceae bacterium | reverse complement strand
CTTGATCCAGGGATCAGCCGGGTCAAGTCGCTCCGCCAGGCGCAGGGCACGCAGTGATTCAGGAAAACGCATGGCCATACGCAACAGCACCCCCTGGACGCGTCGACAGGTGGCATTGTGTGGTTCGAGCACGACTGCCTGATCCGCATCTGCCATCGCTTCCTCCGAGGGTCTGAAGTCCTCCTCCTGCCCCAGCACACGCGCCATTGCGCGCCAGCACAGAGCCTCGCCGCAGCAGGGATCAAGGGTGTGGGCCCGAGTGAAGTCACTGATCGCCTCCTCATAGCGTTTGAGGCGCCCGTAACATTTGCCACGGGCCAGCCAGAGTTCGGCCTGCTCCTCTGGAGGAAGCGCCGCCGCCGACAGCAGCGGCCAGAGTTCCGCAAAGGTGGCCAGCGTGCCCGCATGGTCCTCCTGGTCTGCCTGGATCATTGCTTTGACTTCCAGCGCTTTGCATTGCACCAGAGCATCGCCGGGGATCTGGTGCAATGCAAGGGCCACATCTGCCAGGGACGCCTCATGTTCCTTGAGGATGGCATGGGCGGCGGCGCGCCGAACGATAGCCATCTGCGCGAAGGCCCGCACGTCGGCCTCCTCATCCTGGAGATGCCGTTCGATGAAACGCGACCAGGCGTCAATCGTTCGGCGCAATTCCTCCATCGAGTGAGGATCGCGCAACAGCCAGGCCAGGGGAGCTGATGGAGCCTGGCCTGCGGCTCGCTGATGACGTTTGGGTGGGTGTTGGTGACGAGACATAGCCTGTTCCTCTCTACACGGTTGCCAGCAGGATCTATCGGCAACCAGATCAGAAAAAGAGATATTGTTCGGTGTGGGAAAAGACCGGACTGGGCGAGGCGGCGGGCGGCGGGCACTCTGCTGCATCAGGCGGCGGCGTTTCCGATACTTGAATCACCGATTCTGGATGAGACATCCTCAGCGCATCCCCAAGCGTCAGTGTTTCGCACGTCAGGGGATAGCCGCGCAGACGCAGATTGAGGGTGGTCATAAGAATCGAGCGTTGATCGAGATCGACGCCGCGAAACACGATCAGCCCTTGCTGGAGCAACGGAAAAAACTGCTCCGGGAAGCGCTCCTCCAGCACGGCCATAGTCCCTAAAAACATCACCCCGGAGCCACAGGCCGGTTCGTAAAACGTGGTGGGAGGACCCGCAGGGCCGTAGGGAGGCAGCCACTCCTGGAGGGTCATTTCCGCCAGCATACGCGCCACAGGGAACGGCGTAAAGAATTGCCCTCTCCGCGCTTCTCCCAGGTTGAGCATCATAAAGAGGCTCCCCAGGGCATCCTCGTAGCTAGAGGAGGCATGGTGAGCCAGGCGGGCCAGCGCCTCCGCCAGCGGATTCAGGCCGCGCAGCATTCCCTCGCAGAGATCCAGCCATTCATCCATCTCTGCTCGTCGTGTCGCCGCCTCCCAGAGCATCAGCGCACGGGTAAAGTGCTCCGAGCGCGCATAATGGGTGCGCGCCTGGCTTTCTTCGAGCAAGTGTATGATCTGGTTCACCACCATACTGGTGTGCGCCGTAACTGTCGGAACATGGGCGCTGCCCTTGCCCGCCAGCCATTCCCGTGCTTCGCCCGGCAGCAGCGCTGGCCGCCGTCCAGATCGCAACATCGTACGCTCCACAGAGACCGGCATCGCGCTCACCTGACCTCCTGGAAAAAGGCGCGCACCTCGTCCAGACTTTTGGTTCTGGGTGCCGGCGGCAGTTCTGCCAGTACTCGCTCTCCATAACCACGTGTCGAGAGGCGAGTATCCAGGAGAGCGATAACCCCGCGATCAGTGGCCGTGCGTAACAACCGCCCCATACCCTGCTTGAGATCAATGATGACCCGTGGCAAAACGAACCCGCCGAACCAGTCCTGCCCCAGTGCCTTCATCTGATTGACCCGCGCCTGGTCAACCGGATCATTGGGTGGTGCAAAGGGTAATTTGTCGATCACCACGAGCGAGAGCGCCTCACCGGGAATATCTA
>DASZXF010000133.1:0-4020 GCA_035546055.1 Ktedonobacteraceae bacterium | reverse complement strand
TTTTCCAAGGAGCATATGTTTGATGGTAAATCCTATCCAGGCGCTTCAGCAAACCCTGGAGCATGAGATTCCGCTGACCCGGCATCTGCAATTGCAGGTGCTGACCTACGATGAGCAGGGGTTGACGCTGGGGGCGCCGCTGGCCCCGAATATCAATCACAAGCGCACCGCCTTCGCGGGCAGTTTGAATTCAGTGGTCACGCTGGCCGGCTGGGGTCTGCTCTGGCTGATCTTACGCGAGCAGAATATTCCCGCGCGTGTGGTGATTCAGGACAGTGCGTGCAGCTATCTGCGCCCGGTCAGCAGCGATTTTACCGCCTTTTGCCAGAAGCCCGCGTCCGATGAGATCGCGAAAGTCAGCGAGGCGCTGCGCAAACGAGGCCGGGCCAGAATCGAACTGCGTGTAGAGATCCGCAACGCCTCCGAGGTCGCCGTAACCTTCACCGGGCGCTATGTCATGCTGCTGAGCGCGTAGCTGATCCGCTGGCTTCCTACCGCCAGCCAGAGCAAACCGGACAGCCAGTGCCAGCGGCAGACTTTTGGTCACTCCCTATACTTGATCGAGGAGTTTCTATCAGGAATTTCCTGGCAAAGCGTGCAGGCGCGAAAAAGCGCAGCCTGTCGAAGAGTGTAGAGATGTCGAAAGGAGAAACTGGCATGTTGCATCAGGACCGAGAGCCTCATGAGTTGCGAGATGCTCGCGAGGATCACGAAGCTGGTGAACTGGCGCAGACGCATCCGTTGTGGCGGAAATGCCTGGCGGAATTTGTGGGAACCGCCTTCCTGATCTATATCGGGTGTGGTTCTCTGACCGCCAGTGGGTATCTGGCCCACAACAAAGCCCTCTTTACCGGTGCGGACCTGCTGGGGGTAGCGCTGGCCTTTGGTCTGGCCCTTGGTATTATGGTCTATGCGCTCAGCCACATTTCCGGCAGCCATATCAATCCGGCGGTCAGCATTGCCATGGCCACCACGCGCAGGATGTCCTGGCGCGAGGCCGGGGCATATGTTGTCTCCCAACTGCTGGGAGGTCTGCTGGGGGCGCTCCTCATCGCGGTATGTTTTGGGGCCAGATCAGCCAGAACGCTGGGCTATGGAGCGACGGATTATAACACGCTGTTTGTCAATTACTTTGGCGCCATCGTGACCGAGGCCATTGTGACCTTCTTCCTGATGTTCGTCATCATGGCCATGGTCATGGATAAGCGCACGCCCGCTGGCTGGGCGGGTTTAATGGTTGGTCTGACCCTGGGTGTGGCCATTCTGGTCACGGGCGCGATTACAGGGGGAAATCTCAATCCCGCGCGTGCTTTTGGTCCGACGATCATTGAACTGCTGTTTGGCGCCAGCTATCCTTTCTGGCACATGTTTGTCTTCTTCATTGGTCCAATCATAGGCGCGATTGGCGGCGCCTTTGCCTATGAATACCTGGCGGGCATTGCGCTTGCGCGCCAGGCAAAGCGTGTCCCCTATGGACGCCTGGAGCCGGGCGATTAACGTATGCGTGCTGTGCGATCTGCGCGGAAGCGGAGAAACCACAATCCCCGTTCTGGCCAGTTCTGGCAGAACGGGGATTGCAGGCGTGGTGTAAGAGATTTGTCAGATGCGTACCAGGGAGGTACGCATCTGCTTGGTTTAGAACGGCGGGTACGCGTTCGTCACCAGGGTGTCGAAGCCGGCCTGGAACCAGGCGCCGGAGACCGGCGCGTTGGCCATGGCCCCTGTCGGCAGGTTGTTGTTCAGCGAGTCGCCGCCGAACGTCGGGTCGCACATGCGGTCGAAGCCTTTGCCGGTCGGGTTGTCGGGACCCGTAGGCACCAGCGAGCTGGAACCATCGGACTCACCGGGAGGCTTGATCCAGACGAACGCCGCGATACCGCTCATCGGGTTCGCCGCCGGGCGAGCGCCGATACCGCCGGGCTGGTTGCACCAGTTACCGCGACCAATGCGCTGGTCGATCTTCGTCGCGTTGACGAATGTGTTCAGATCCGTCGACGTGCTCGCGCCAGTCGGGCGGCTGGAACCACCCCAACCATTGCGGGAAGTATCGATCAGCATGCCGATGGTGCTGGGGAAGCCAGCGGCCACGAAGGCAGCCTTCATATCGACATCGTACTGATACTCGTCGATGTACTGGTTCCACTGGTAGAAGGTCGCCGAGCGCACCGGGTTGCCGCCAACAGACTGATTGGCGGTCATGTACGGCTCCTGCGTCGGGGTGTAGTTCGCGGTATTGCTGATGAAGCCGTCCACGCTATTCACACCGGCGCTCGCGCCTTTGATCGTGTTCGAGATCAGAGTCACAGCCGGGTTGAAGTTGCTGGACCAGCCCAGCCACCCGTCATGAGCGATATCAACGTAGTTGTACACGTTCGAGATCGCGTGCAGTTTGTTCAGCGCGTACTGGACGCCCTGGACATACACGCCGCTCGAATTGGCCGCCGCGCAGTTCGCGAGGCTCAGATTCGTCACCAGGTTGGGCAGCGAGTCTGGCTCGATGATGGCCGAAATACGCAGGTTGCTGTACTTCGACTGGCTGAGGGCAGCGGCGATCACGTCGATATACGAATGCTCGTAGAGGTTCAGGCCATCGCTATCGATCTGCAATTCGCCGTTGGAGGCCAGGGCCGCGCAGTCGCGATCAGGCAGATCATAGACAACGATAGTCACGACGATGGGCTGACTGCTGCTGGCCGCCTGCGTCTCCGCCGCGTCCAGGTAGCCTGTCAGGCTGGTGGGATAGCCGTTGGTGCCATTGACGGCGGCGATGCTATCCAGCCAGACTGCCGTGGAGTACTGAGCGACAGCGGCCTCTTTGGTGCCGAGTGTGCCGCCCACGCTGGCCGCGCCGGCAGTTACTTCAGCGGCCCAGTAGGGATTGACGAAGCCCTTTGCACCGACATACGGGTTCTGGACATGTCCCGTGGTGGTCGTCGTGCCGGTGGGGGTGACACCCACGGTCGGGGTTCTGCCCACGGTCGGCGTAGCGGTCGGGGTGGTGCCCCGGGTTGGCGTGGCGGTCGGGGTAGTGCCCCGGGTTGGCGTGGCGGTCGGGGTCGAGCCGGTCGTCGGGGTGGGCGTCGGATTCGACGTGCCGTTACAGGCATTGCCGTTCACGCTGAAGCTGGTCGGGACGGGATTGCTGCCTGTCCACGAGCCATTGAAGCCAGGGCCGGGATTGACCGAGCTGTTCGCCGGAACATTACCGTTGTAGCTCACGTTTGTCACGGTCACATTCTGGCCAGACTGAGAAACAGTGCCGTTCCAGAGTTGTGTGACCGTCTGACCACTGGCCGGGAAGGCGAACGTCAGCGTCCAGCTAGTCCATGCTGAAGAGCTGGTGTTCTGGATGGCGATGTTCGCGCCAAATCCACCAGGCCATTGGTTTGTCACCGTATAGGTCACCTGGCAATACGGTGAAGCAGCGTGTGTGGCTTTCACGCTGACAAACAAGCCGCTGATGACAAGCACCATCAGGGTTGTCAATAGGACAAGACCTCGAAGTTTGCCTCCCAGGTGGAAACTACGAGGTTCGCGCACTGAGATGCGGCGCATGCTACCCTCCTTCGGGTACACTAAGGAAAACGTTTCGTACCGTTTCCTCACTGAGGTGGAGTCTGTGTGTCTAGTGGTATTGTTGCCCCTTGTCCATAAGGGGAGAGAAATCATTTCTCACGGTCAGATACCAGTAGGTTTTCCACCTGCTTGATAGAAAAATCATTTTCTACCCTGAGCCTAGTGTAAGGGAGGAAGGAACGGGAGACCAGAACACATAGCAGTCACTTAGCAGTCAGGAATTCGTCATATAGTGACACATAGAAGACATATCAGTCATCCCCACTTTTTCAGCGCCGCAAGGGCGCGTTTCCCCGTCCCCCTCTTTGGGGATGAGGCGCAACCAGCGGTTGGGGCCGCCTCAGAAACATCAGATCCCACATGAGTCCTCCCCAACTTTTCTGAGGCGGCCTCAAGCGCTGGTTGCGCCCCGCCCCCCTCTTTTTTTGGATGAGGTTTGGCGGG
>DASZXF010000132.1:0-10796 GCA_035546055.1 Ktedonobacteraceae bacterium | reverse complement strand
TCGACCATGCTCTGACCGAAGATCTGAGAAGGCAGCAGGGTGCCCATGAAATTGAGCCTGTAGGTCTGCTCAAGCGCCTCGGGGGCGAGCTGGAAGAAGGACTGGGCCGGCGAGGTGGTGGCCTGGGGCTGGTTGCCGCCTGCTCCATTGACGAGAATGTCGATAGCGCCGTAGGTCTCGCTGATGCGCCGGGATGCCTCGGCCAGCGCCTCGCTGTCGGTCACATCACAGGCCAGGGCCAGCGCCTGATATCCTTCCGCCTGGATGACTTGCGCGACTTTTTGCGCGGACTGCTCGTGCAGACTGATGACGACGACCTTTGCTCCCGCCCGCGCCAGGGCCAGGGCCAGTTCTCTGCCCAGCACACCGCCGCCGCCGGTAATCACCGCCGTTTTATCATGTAACCCGAACAGCGTTTGTAGATATTCCATCTTATTCCCCTTTTTCTTTGCTACTTCTTTTTCTCCAGAAGAGAAGGCCGAAACGCATACGGTGCCCTTTTCTCCTGCTTTTTGCCAGACAACCGCCTGATGTTTTCTCTCCCCGCCGAACATGATCTTACGCTTTTTTCAGACGAACCACAAACTGCGTGGGTTTGACGAAGATCAGAGCCACAATGACCATTGACATGGTGGTCAGGGTGTACAGCACCGCCATGGCGTCAACAGCCTGGTTGGGACGAATGCCCGCCGCGAAGGCATCGCTGTACAGGATAGTCACCAGGGTTTGCGAACTGGCGTCCGCGACCAGGTAGGTCAGTTCAAACATGGCGATGGTGCGCACCATGGCCAGAATTCCCGCCGTCAGCAGGCCCGGTATCATCAGCGGCAAAATGACCCGCCAGAAGGTCTGGAAGCGGTTGGCCCCCAGCATGCGGCTGGCTGCTTCGAGCGAGCCATCAACCTGCTCGACAAAGGGCCGCAGGATCAGAATCACGAAGGGCACGACCGGCACCAGGTTGATGAGAATGACGCTGGGCAGTGATCCTCCCAGGTATTGCAGAAGGACGGTCGCCAGCGGAATGCCGTAGACCAGTGGCGGCAGGAGCATGGGCAGCAGGTACAACACGGTGAGCAGACCTTTGCCACGAAACTGCTGGCGGGCCAGGACATAGGCCGCGCCGAAGCCGGCGATCAAGGCGATGACGGTAACGGCGAGGGCGACAAAAAGCGTATTAAAGAGCAGAGAGCCGAAATCGTGGTCGCCGAGTTCGTACTGGTACCATTGCGTGGTGAAGCCCTGCGGCAGCCAGCTGCCGTAAAACCAGTGGCTACCCAGGGCATCGACGACGACGGTGCCCACCAGGCCGAGGATGTTGACGACAAAAAACAGAATGGCCACGTAAAAACAGAGCATACCCCAGAAGCGTCCGCTGCGCAGCCAGGCGCGCGGTCCCTGGCGCGTTGAGGTCGGCGAGGGTGCGCCGGGAGCCGCTGGCGGGGTATTCTGCCTGAGTTCTATCTGCTGTGCCATGGCGTTACGCTCCTTTTCCGCCGCTGATCGTCGCTCCGGGGGCTGTGCGGCTTTGCAACCAGAGCACCAGGGCGATGACCAGTAACTCAATTACGCCCATAATCAGGGCAATCGCTGTCCCAAAGGGTTGGCGGAAGTTGCTGAAGGCCTGGTTATACGCTTCAACGGCGATGACATGCGTGAGATGGGTTGGCTCCCCGACCAGGTTGGCCGAGGGGAAGACGCTGAAGTTGGCCACGAAGTTCAGGCAGAAGGCAATCGCGATGCCGGGCAGGGTCAGGGGGAAGATGACCCGCCAGAAGGTCGTCCACGCCTTCGCGCCGAGCATACGGCTGGCTCTTTCCAGGTCGGGATTGATGGCCGACATGTAGCCCAGGATCAGCAAAAAGGTAAAGGGAAAGCCCTGGATGAACAGCGAGATCTGCACTGCCAGGACGTTGTGTAAAAGCACCAGGGGCTGATGAATAATCCCCAGCTTCAGTAAGGTGGTGTTAAACCAGCCGGTCGGTGAGAAGTAAGTGATCATGCCCTGCGAGACCATCACGGTGCCCAGGGTGATGGGCAGAATGAGCAGGGCGGTGATGAAGCGCTCAAAGCGAATGCCGCGCCGCATGGCGTAAGCCAGCGGGATGCTGACGCCGACGCTGACCAGGGTGACGGGCAGGGAGACCTGGAAGGTGACGCCGATGGTCCCGGCCAGGTAGCCATTGCCGAAGAAATCCCGGTAATTGGCCAGCGTCCAGCCACCTTCGCCGACGTAGCCGCCGCGAAAGCTCAGGAGGACGCCGTAGAGAAAGGGATAGATAAAGAGCGCGACGACGAGCAGAAACGCTGGCAGGGAGAGCAGAATGGCTCCGCTACTCAAGCGGAGTCGCCGCAGACGGGGCTGCCTGGTGCGTATCTCGCTGGACATGGGCTGCTCCTCCTTTCGTGCTGTCTGTCTCGGTCTTTGCTGACGCGCTGCTCTGCTGGCCCTCTGCCTCAGCCGGGAAGATCAGCAGCCGCTCCGGGCGAATGCCGAAGGTGGCCTGCGCGCCAATCTCGGGCAGGAGGCGGCTGTGCAGCAGCAGCGTGCGGCCCTGCGTGCCGGCTAACTGGACCACGACCTCGAAGACCTTGCCCAGGTATTCTACCATGCGCACCTGGCCGCTGATCTGGTTGGGCGACGAGGGCTGCTCTGTCAGCGTTTCCTCGGCCTTAAAGCAGAGCGTGACCGCCATGCCAGCGGACCAGCCGGCGCTCTGTTCGCTGGTGGCCACGCCGCGCAGGCGCAGACCTTCATCCGTCTCCACAACCCAGGCGTCGCCGTCCCGCTCCACCAGCACGCCGGGCAGACGGTTGGCGTAGCCCATAAAGCCGGCGACGTAGAGATTGCGAGGCCGGTTGTAAATCTCCTGCGGCGTGCCCATCTGCTCGATGCGTCCGTGTCGCATGACGACTACCAGATCCGACAGCGACATGGCTTCGGACTGGTCATGGGTGACATAGACCGTGGTCAGGTTCAGCTCCGTGTGGATACGTTTAATCTCCAGGCGCATCTCATTGCGCAGATTGGCATCCAGATTGGAGAGCGGCTCATCCATCAGCAGCAGATCAGGTCTGAGCACGATGGTGCGCGCAATGGCCAGGCGCTGCTGCTGACCGCCGCTCAATTGAGACGGGTAGCGTTTGCCAAAATCTTCCAGGTGAACCATGGCCAGAGCCTCGCGAATGCGCCGCTGGCGCTCCGCCCTGGGCACGCGCCTGATCTCCAGTCCATAGCCGACGTTGCGCTCTACGTTCAAATGGGGGAACAGGGCGTAATTCTGGAAAACCAGGCCAAAGCCGCGCTTTTCCGCCGGGATATGCTGAATGGGCCGGCCATTGAGCTGGATCGTGCCGGCGCTCACATCGAGCAGGCCGGCCAGACAATTCAGCGCGGTCGTCTTCCCACAGCCGCTTGGTCCCAGCAGCGTCGTAAACGTTCCGCCCTGAATGTCGAGGGTAAAATCAATCAGCGCCGTTGCACTGCCATACTGGCGGGTGACGCCTTCCATGCGTAATGTTTCTATTCGCTCCATAGCGCCTCCTGGTACAAGGGAAATTCGTTGTGCCCCCTGGGAGGTGGGACACAACGAATTTCAGATCTGACCGCTGGCGGAGAAGATCAGCCGCCGATATCTTGATTCCACTTGTTAAACGCCGCCACGAGGTTATCGGGACTCAGCGGGTTCACCGTTTTCGTGTTCGCGATCATGCTGTCGTACTCCGAACGCCCGTACTGCTGGAGCACCTGCTGACTCTTGGCCGGGGCCATGGATACCGGCACGTTCTGAATGGCCGGACCCGGATAGAAGTAGCCCTCGTCATAGGTCATGGCCTGAGCCTCTGGCGTGAGCATCCAGGCCATCAGTTGCAAAATCACCTTCTGCGTGTTCGCATCCAGCCCTTTCGGCATCATCATGAAGGCCGCGTCCGAAACCAGGGTGGTCCCTTGCAGCATAAAGGTTTTGTCGCCGGCGGGCACCTGTTGCAGCACGCGCGGGTTGATATCCCAGCCAAAGGTGCTGGCGATAATCCAGCTGGTATCATTGGCCAGGTTTTTCATCGTGGCGCTGGTTCCCGTGGGAGGCGTGTCCATTGAGCCTTTGATGTCCTTGAGGAAGGCCCAGGTCTTGTCCCACCCTGTCAGCGGATCTTGCGGATTCGCGTCACCCAGCAGATAGGGCAGCCCCATCAGCAGCGTGCGGCCTGGACCGGAGTTGGCCGGCTGCGCGTAGAGGAACTTGTGAGGATTGGCGTGAATCCAGGTCTGCAACTCCTGAATGGTCTGCGGCGGATTCGGCACTTTGGCCGGGTCGTATTCAAACAGGGGACCGCTCGGCGTATACGCGAAGACCAGCGCCTGCCCATTGGCCAGGTCATTGAAATTCTTGGCCGCCGGGAGATAATTGGCGTCGAGATTGGGGAAAACATCCTGGTGCGCCGGCACAAGCGGCTCAACCAGGCCATCCTTGATGGAGGAAGAAACGCCATCAAAACCGCTGAGAATCAGATTGGTGGTCACGCGTTTGGCCGCCTGCTCCGCCTGGAGCTTGCCGGGCAGATCTGGCGCCTGAATACGCGGGAGAAATTCCACGCTTTTAATCAGGTTGTGATGCGAATTAACATAGGTCTGGATCATGCTCTGAGCAAACGTCGATAAATAACCACCTGCATCCAGCACCTGCAAATCAATAGCCTGGGTCGTGTTACTATTGCCGCTGCCTCCTCCACAGGCCGCCAGTAAGGACATTACCAGGACCAGCAGCAGAGATTGTGAAAGGTAGCGTAGAGATCTGGTGACACGTCCGTGCATAAGAACCTCCTAACGTGCAAATCACTCGTAACTGGAAAAACGCCCATCATTTCCGCAGAGGATCAATTACCCCCCGCTTCGCGAAGCGCAATCTCTGCACCTCCTTTGCTGCATATGCAGCCATTGCACTTTATGGATAAACAGACGAGACGGAAAAAAGACAAAAGCTCTCTCTTTTCTGCGCTTCAGGGAGCGCGCCAGAGGAAAGCGGGAGACTCCTGGTATCAGGGGGATGCGGATATTGGCAACATTGTCAAAACCTCCATTGGCTTCTCTGCCAGCGTGAAATGAGAACGATTTTACAGGGCAAGCGTACTGGAGCGGACGATCAATTGAGATGGCAGCACCAGGTCAACGCCCTGTTGATCCCCGGCCAGCCGCCTCAACAAGAGTTCGGTCGCCTTTGCTCCCAGCAGAGATTTGGAAATACCGACAGTGGTGAGCGCGGGCGTGACGAGATGCGCGGCCTGGATGTCGTCATAGCCGATCACCGCCAGCTTTTGCGGCACCGCCAGGCCCAGTTCAGCACACGCCTGGAGCACTCCAATGGCCACCAGGTCGTTATAGCAGAGCAGACCGTCCAGGTCGGTCCGCTGCTGGAGTATGGCGCGAGCGGCCTGATATCCACCTTCCGTCGTCGGGGCGCATAAGAAAACGGCGGCAGGATCATATGCCTGGCCATGTTCCCGCAAGGTCTGAATGAAGGCCTGTAAACGCATATGGTGACTATGGGACGTGGCGGGACCGGCCAGGAAACCGATGCGGCGCCGGCCTTGCTCCAGCAGGTGAGAGATAGCCATGCTCGTGCCCTGCACATAATCGACGCGCACCATGCTCACATTGTCCAGCGTGACCTGCCGATTAACCAGGACTACCTCGTTATGTTTACGCAAAAGCGGCAGCAGTTGCTCCTCCGGCAGACGTGAACTGCACAGCAGCAGTCCATCCACCCGCCGGGCCTCGAAGGTGCGCAGCACGTTCATCTCGCGCTCGGCACTTTCGTTCGTGTTGCCCAGTACAAGCGTATACCCGTGTTCCAGGGCGACCTCTTCGGCACCCTGGACAATCTCCGGGAAGAAGGGGTTGGCGATATCCGGGACGATCAAACCCAGGGCCAGGGTCTTGTTCATGACCAGGCCACGCGCGAGACTGTTGGGACGATAGCCCAGGTGCTCAATCGCCTCCAGAACCCGCTGCCTGGTCTCTGGACTGACCTCGCCTTTTTCATTTATCACCCGCGAAACGGTCTGCGTCGAAACACCTACCGCTTTCGCGACATCTGCAATCGTTACTGATGTTTTCATGAACCCCTCATCCCGGGTTTGTTGGATTGTTAGCGTTCACGTGAACGCTAACACGACTATATCATGAAAAATTGCCCATCGTCAATGATCAATCTCTCCCTGCTCGTTGTCCATATGCGGCAGGAGACTGATCTCCGGGTCCGCCCACTGGTGATTGGGAACGAGCGCGTACCAGCCAGGGCGACCGGGATCGCGGTCGTAGGGATATCCGCCCAGGGCTTTGTACAGTTCCGCGTAATGCCTGACTTTTTCGCGGTCCAGGCGCACGCCCAGACCTGGAGCGTCGGGCACGCGAATGCAGCCCGCCGTGTAGGGCAGTTTGCCGCCCTCGATCACATCATCGACCAGGTGGTGATAATGGGCGTCGGCGGCGAAGGTCAGATTGGGCAGAACCGCGCCCAGGTGCAGCATGGTGGCTAACTGGATGCCCAGCTCCCCGGAGGAGTGAACGGCCACGCTGACCTGGAAGGTCTCGCACACGCCCGCCGCTTTGACGCAGGGACGAATGCCTCCCCAGAAGGTCGTATCGAGCAGGACCACATCCACCGCCGGGTCCAGAATATTGGCCGCCAGTTGCTCAAAGTTGACCACCACTGTATTCGTCGCCAGGGGCAGACCGCACAACTGGCGCACCCGCCGCAGACCATTCAGACCCCAGGTAGGGTCTTCAAAATAATCGTTGCGCAGAGAAGCGATGGCCTGGCCAAAGCGAATACCCTCCTCCACGCTCAGCGCCGCGTTCGGATCGTAACGCAGGTTATCCGTCGGAAAAGCCTCCGCCAGCGCCTGGTAGCAGCGCAGTTCATACTCAGGAGGAAAGACGCCCCCTTTGAGTTTATGCGTCGTAAAGCCATGCTGCGCTTTTAAGGCGCTGGCGTGCTCAACCAGCTGGGCAATCGTGCGCACTTCCCCCAGACCACTGGCCGAGTTCGCGTAACGAAAGAAGAGATAGCTGGCAAAGGGTACCTCGTCGCGCAGCTTGCCGCCGAGCAGATTGTACACCGGCACACCGAGCTTCTGGCCCACAATATCCAGGCAGGCAAACTCGATGGCGGCGTGCAACTGCGTGCGATTGTTGTAGAGGCTCGCGGTCGGATTGCAGATTTTAAAGCGCAATTCCTCAAAGGCAAAGGGATCGTGGCCAAGCAGATAGGACTTCAAGCCCGTCAGGGCCAGCTCGGCGCTTTCACCGCCGCCACCCATCTCTCCCAGACCCACAATGCCCTCGTCCGTCTCGACTTCCACGATGGTGCGCACAAAGCGCTGCCAGTGCGCGCCCGCGCTGTGACGTAACGGAGCCTCCAGCGGAACAGTCACCGTGGTCGGGCGAATGTCCACAATCTTCATAACTCGCCTCTTTACTCTCTTGCAACAGAAAACGACGCTTTGTTATTTGTTATAACAGCTTTGTCATTTAGTATAACCAGTCAGAAGCCATTTGTCCAGGGGGAATCTTGCCTGTTATAACGATCTTGTTATTTTGTATAACCCTGTGGTATACTCTTGCCAGGAATGAGGAGCGCTTTTCCCACCACAGGAGCTATGGCGGCAGATGGGGAGAGCTCTGGCTTGAAAAAATGCCTTTCCCGCGAGGGATGGCAGCATGGCGATGCAGAGGGTATGTATGAGCGAGGCAAGACACAGGAGAACCACCCGTCCAGGCGGCGCGGCGAGCACTGAGCGGATTGAACGCCGGACGATCTGGGAGCAGGCCTATGCCATTCTGCGCGCGCAGATTCTGGATGGGCGCCTGGCTCCAGGGACGCTGCTCAATCTGCGGGATCTGGCGGATCAGCTTGCTGTCAGTGTGACGCCGATCCGTGACGCGGTGCTGCGCCTGGTGGCTGAAGGTCTGATCGAGGACGCCGGGAGCCACGAGTTCCGGGTGACGCAGCTTTCAGAGGAGGAGATCAAGCAGACCCTCGATCTGCGCATTTTGCTGGAGGTCTATGCCCTTGAGCAGAGCGCCCCGCGCCTGACGGAGGACGATTTCGCGCGCCTGACGACGTTATTGACGACCGCCGAGGAACTGCTGGAGCAGCCGGACGAGGGAGAGACGGGACGGCGGTACATGGAACTGGGCCGCGAGTTCCATCAGATTCTGGTCGAGGCGGCTGACAACAGACCTCTGCTCGATCTGCACGAACGACTTCATCCACAGACATTCCTGGTCATCGAACGCTCCTTCCATGGTTTTCCTCATGATCGCAGCCGCGAAGATCACCTCGAACACAAAAAAATCTTCGCCGCCCTGCGCCGCCAGGCTTACACCGAAGCTGTCCAGCTGCTCAAAGAGCATCTCGATCATGTCCGCGCCTACACTCTGGGCGGATACCACAGTCTGTAGCCGCTCCGGTCCACTGGCTCCTTTGTGCCAACCGGGCTGAAAAGGCAGGAGCGGATATGATACAATGGATCAGGTCTATTTCCGAAAAAAGGCATGGAAAGGAACAGTGTTGATGGAGAGATCTGATGGGCGCCGGGCTATTGTGATCGGGGGCGGGATGGCTGGCCTGCTGGCCGCGCGCGTGCTGGCGGAGTCGTGCGGCCAGGTGACTCTGCTTGAGCGCGACCGCTATCCGGCTGAGCCGGTTTTTCGCGCGGGGGTGCCGCAGGGACGGCATGTGCATGTGCTGCTGGCGAAGGGGCAGGCGCTGCTTGAAGACCTCTTCCCCGGCTTTATCGCGCGCCTGGTTGAACAGGGAGCAGTGGAGACCAACGCCCTGCGCGATCATGCGGTGCGCTATCCGACCGGCTGGCTGCCGCGCGCTACGTCTCCGCTCTCGCTTTACTGCTGTACGCGTCCTCTGCTCGAAGGTCTGGTGAGACAGGAATTGTTGCGCACAAGCCCGGTGAAGATGGTGGAAGGCTATGAGGTGACGGATCTGCATTTTGACGCGCGGGGACAGACGGTCACGGGTGTTCACGCGCGCAGACGGGGACATGAAGCTGCGGAGCATGAGGCGGGGGAACTGGACCTGGAGGCCGATCTGGTGGTCGATGCCAGCGGACGCGATTCGCATGTCCTGCGCTGGCTGGAGGCTGGCGGTTTTCCGCTGCCGCGAGAAACGGTGCTCGATCCCTCGCTGGGCTATGCCTCCTGTTTCTATCAACCGGGAGAGGGTAGTGAGCGCACCTGGCATGGCATGATCATGGCGACCTATCCCCCGCACATGCGCCGGGGAGGGACGATTACCCCCGTGGAGGGTGGACGCTGGCATGTGGTGCTGGCGGGCATGAGCGGCGATTATCCCCCGACCGAGCCAGAGGCCTTCCTTGACTTTGCCCGTGGCATGCTGGACCCCGCCTTCGCCGTAGCTCTGGAGAGCGCGGAACGTGTCTCGCCGATCTACGGGTATCGGCGTACCGCCAATCGCTGGCGGCATTTTGAACGCTTGCGGCGTTTCCCCGACGGACTCTTTGTCATCGGCGATGCGGTCTGCGCCTTCGATCCCGTCTATGGCCAGGGGATGAGCGTGGCGGCGATGGGCGCGCAGGCGTTGAAAACGTGCCTGGCCCGGCAGGCAGGCGAACAGCAGGCCGGCCTTTCTCTGCGCTTTCAGCGAACCCTGGCCCGTCTCAATCGCACGCCCTGGGATCTGTCCGTAGGCGCCGACTATCGCGCCCTGCCGCCAGAGGAGCAGACCCGTGGCTGGCTCTCCCGCCTGGTCAATCGCTACTTTGACCGCATGACGGACCTCATGCCGGCTTCGGCCACGCTCTGCCTCGCCTTCGGGGATGTCGCCCACCTGCTCCGCTCGCCGGTCACGCTTTTTCATCCCACCATCGTCTGGACCGTTTTCACCACGCGCAAACAGACATAAAGAGGGCGAGCTGCCTGTGATTACGGCGATCTTACAGGCTTTTTCCGGGCCAGAACTTTTGTGCGAGGGCTTTTCTCAGCAGGCTCATTTCCTCGACTTTCAGGAGTCCCACCAGGCTCAGGTAGACCATGATGGCGAGGCTGCCCACGCCTCCCACGGTGAGCAACTGGTTCAGGCGCTGGTGTTGTGCGAGCCAGGAACTCAACGAGATCAGATGCTCAAGGCCGATGATCACCGCGACCATCGCCCCGGTGGCCAGACAGATCTTCGCGGTGGCCGGAAGCAGTTCGCGGACGCGCAGCGGGCCGATGGCCAGGCGCAGAAGCACCAGGAGCATCAGCGGACGCAAGGCGTTTTGCAGCGTGTTCGCGAAGGCGCTTGTCAAAGGGGGGGCGGGAACGTACAATCAGGGTGGCGCCTGCGAGTGGAAGCATTGATGATGCTGCGTTCTGCTCGGCTGATACGTGGCATGGGATGATGTTGCCTGACATGTGGCCGGTTTCTCGCGGATGAGGGACTGGATGAAAGGAGATCGCCGTGACGACGGAAAAGAAGAAGACGCCTGTTGAGCACCTGGATGTCCTGATTGTCGGGGCCGGTGTTTCCGGGATCTGTATGGCCTGTTATGTGCAGATGCGCTGCCCGCAGAAGCGGTTCGCGCTGTTCGAGGGACGCGCGGCCAGCGGGGGAACATGGGATCTGTTCCAGTATCCAGGTGTGCGTTCCGACTCCGATATGTATACGCTGGGGTACAGCTTTCGGCCCTGGCGGCAGCCAGAGGTGATCGCCGACGGTCCTTCCATTCTGCACTACCTGCGGGAAACCGCCGAGGCTTTTGGGATCGAGGAGAAGATTCAC
>DASZXF010000131.1:0-1624 GCA_035546055.1 Ktedonobacteraceae bacterium | reverse complement strand
AAGTGGCGGGGCAGACACGTCGGGATTGTCTTTCAGTTTTTCCAGTTGATTCCAACGCTCACTGCCCTGGAAAATGTTCTGCTCGCGCTAGAACTGGGTGGCGGCGGCGGGCTGCCGCGCAGAATGTGGCGAGAACGTGCTTTGGAGTGTTTACGGATCGTCAATCTGGCTGACTATCGTATGCGCCTGCCCGGAGAACTTTCTGGAGGGCAGCAGCAGCGCGTGGCCATTGCGCGCGCACTTGCCAATAACCCACCAGTGCTGATTGCCGACGAACCAACGGGCAATCTGGACTCGCGCACTGCTCACCAGATGTTCGACCTGTTGAGTGGGCTGCCTGGGCAGGGTCACACCGTCATTTATGTCACGCATGACCGCGAGCTGGCGGCACGCGCCAACGGGCGTATCGAGTTGCTCGATGGGCGCATGGTCGAGAGCGCCTCGACCATGAGACACGCTGCGCTCTCGCCCAGGGAGGTGCAGTAATGAGCTTCTTTTCTCGTGCTCTGATCCGCAAATCGATCACCGATATTACCAGGCGCAGAGGCCGTAGTGTGCTGGTTATCCTGGGCGTTTTCATCAGCGTTTGTGGCCTGGTGGCTATCAATACTGCCAATGCCAGTCTCGCCTCTGCCTTCGATTTCAGCCAGACCCACGTAGAAACACCTGAGATCCAGGTCAGAGCGAATCGGCCTATGGATGCGGTTGTCCCGGCCATCGAAGCCATGCCGGGCATTCAGTATGCTGTTGCGACTGCTGCCCTGCCATCCCAGCCGCGCTGGCGTACCTCAGTCGCACCGGGTTTCTTCCCCATCAATATCCTTGTCCTCCCGGATTACCAGCGTCTGCCTCAAAAGCCGTGCGAACTAAGCAGCGGCCAGTATCCTGGCGCAGGCTCAATCCTTCTGGAAAGTGGGGACCGGGCGCTTCAGAAAGTCGCCCTGGGTGAGACGATTACGCTGGATGGGCTCCTGATCGATGGACATGCGAGTTCGGGCCAGGTGCGCGTGGCAGGCTTTTGTCGCACCCCCGGTCTGAATTCGCCAGCAACAACCGGGGTTGCTCAGGGCTATATGAGTATCGCGGGAGCAACGCAACTGGTCGGTGAGCAGAATCTGGCCCATCTGCTTCTGGTGAAAGTGACGGATGGAGCCTCCATCGGTCAGATCGCTGACCAGGTAGACCAGCTGTTGAAAGTGCAGGGCATCATGCATACGACTGTGCTCAATCCGCCCCCTCTGGATCAGCCGCGTCAACTCGTCAATGGAGTCGCTCTCCTGACCTCACTTCTGGCCATCATCGGACTCTTGCTCACCAGTTTTCTCATGATCAACACCATCACCACGTTGCTGACCGAGCAGACTCGGATCATCGGCACGATGAAGGCTCTGGGCGGCTCGCGGAGGCAAATCATGCTCAGCTATCTCTTCTCCGTAGCTATCTATGGTTGTCTGGGTACTCTCTTCGGGGTACCACTGGGCATTGCCGCCGGAGCCTGGTTTAGTTCCTGGGTCGCGAGCCTGCTGACGCTGGATGCGGGTGCTTCCCCACTTGTGCTCTCGCCGGTGCTGGCAGGCTCCCTGGTGGGTATCGGGATTCCTCTGCTTACGGCGCTCTGGCCACT
>DASZXF010000130.1:0-6243 GCA_035546055.1 Ktedonobacteraceae bacterium | reverse complement strand
TGCCGCTCCGTTCTCTCTTGTAGATGGGCTATCACAACCCTAGCCGTTGGTCTGGGCGCCGCTGACAGGTTGCGCGACTGCTTGTAGAGCGATTTGCAGGAAGCCCTCGATGTTGGTGTTCGCCAGGGCTTTGGGCCAGGCCAGGTATTCATCGCTGGCCGCCAGGATAAGCTGGAGCGTGTGGCCCTGGTCGGCGGCGGCGTCGATGCGCGCCGCGCCCAGGCCGATGACGCCGAAGAGGGCGTACAGATCGTGGCCGAGCCGGATATAGCGGCGAGCGCTGGCCATGGCTCCGGCGAGATCGCGGGCCTCGATCTGCTCGCTCAGGCTTTCCAGCAGTGCCGGGGCGATCAGACCACCGCCGCCGGGGCCCGGACGCGCCGCCTTCGCCGGGGTCGCGTCGGAGCCGAGATCTTTGCGCAGGGCATTGATGGCCGCCGCGGCGGTAAAGAGCAGCGGCAGAGCCTCGACTGCCTGAACCTGGGTGTAGATCGTGCGGGTCGCGGAGGTAAAGAGCAGACCGTGCGAGGCGTGTACGAAGCGCTCGCGGTCTGCCGGATCGATGCTTTGCAGCAGATCGCAGGCGGCCAGGGAGAGTACCGAGCCAATGCCGCGCGCGGATGCGCCTCTGGCGATCAAGGCCTCGAAGACACCCTGGCAAACCTGCGAGGTAGTGGCATCGCTGAGCACCAGCGAGCGTAGCGGCAGAGCATTCTCATCCTGCGGCGCGGCCAGGCGTGTGCGATAGCTGGCCAGGCTGTGCTGCGGCTCTTGCAGGAAGCTGCGCACCACCTGGGCCCAGGACGGCTCCTCGGTGTGCAGAGCCATGTGCGGCGCCAGCCAGTGCAGGTATGCCGGGGTGTCCGCGCCCCATTCTACCGCGTCAAGCACCTGCGCGCCGCGCACCGCGTCCAGCAACGTGTGTCCGTCCTCCTGAAAAGAGCGCGAGATACCATCATAAATGCGCACGGCTATGGTGCGATAATCGGCGCCGGTGTTAAAGAGACCAAATAATAAGCGTTCCACCAGCAGGGCATCGCGTCCGTAGACCGCCTGCTCCATGCGCGTTGAGACCGTCTCTCCGTTGGTAATTTCGCTGGGAAAGATGCCTTCGGGATACGTCGGCTGGACATTGAGGCCTGCCTTCACAGCGGGAGCCGCTGCCTGTAGCGCCTGCAGGGCCAGCGGAATACCGCTGGACTGGCCCTGCTCATCGTCGCCGAGCACGTGGCGCAGCGCGATCAGGCGGCGGGCGAGCGCGCTGGCGGCGCCGAGCGTCAGGACCGCGTGCCCCTCGCTGTCGCCGCGCATGGCGACCAGGCCCACGCGTCCAATGAGTTCAGAGGCATCTTCGGCCTTCTGTACCGAGTCCTGAACCGCGCTGGCCAGCGCCTGCGCATCCCCTGCCACGAGTGCATCCAGGATAGGAGTAAGATGATTACGAATTGCAACTGATGACATACCTGTTTACCCTCTATCCAACCGCTACCGGGTTGGATTTACTGTTCTTGTAGTTTCCGAATGGATTGCTCGATATTCGGGATATCGGCGTATTCCTCGTCGAGCAGCTTATAGCCGCGTTCTATATATAACTCTGCCAGTTTCGAGCCGCGCTCCTGCGGATCGGTGGCAGCGGCGATCAATTCCTGGCTGCGATACTTCTCAGGCAGGCGGCGGGCGAGGCGCTGCATACGCCGGCGTGTTTCATCGACCAGGTGCGTATCCTTACCCTCCAGGGCATAGCGCACCAGGCCCACCAGTTTGCTCAGCTCCGCCAGGCGTTGCCGGTCGGTCATAGTTTGCAGCAGCAGTTCCTCGGCGTCCAGGTCATCCAGCGGCGCCGGCTCCTCGTCCGCGAAGGAGGGCAGAGGCGTGGAAGACGCGCGCTGCGAGCTCTGGACATAATCCTGGTACAACTGTCCGTACTCGACGCTGCCCTGCGAGACGAGCTGTGTGCGCTCGCTGATATCGGAGGGATTGACCCGGCCAAGATCGCACAGGTCGTCATCGCGCATTTCCGCCATTCTCTGCAAAACTTCGAGCGTCGAACCCTCTTCCATAAAAGGGGAAATCGGCAGGCCCGGCACATTGCTCATATCCTCTGGCGGCATTTGCGCGGCCAGAAAAGAAGGGAGATATTTGGCCATGGAAAACGGCAGAGGCGGGGCCACACAATAGCTCCAGAGAATCTGGCGTGGATCGTTCGAGTAGCGCGCGATAAAGATCGCGTGCCCTTTAGGAGCCTGTGAATTGCCCCGTAGGAATTGGATGGTCATGCTCTTAATCAGGCGGTACGTCACTGTCTCTCCATGCGCGAGAACGACGTACCGCCCACTCCTTTCCGTTCGCTCTAGCCAGAAAATTGCTTGCCGCCTGGGGCGGCGCTGCTGCTCTCACGCGCTCCGCAGGATAGAGTCGTTACTCTCTTTATCATAAGCGCTTTACCGGTTGGTGACAAGCCATCGGCCTGGCAAATCTCCCTTAATTATAACCCCTTGCGCACTTGCTTGAGCCGCCTGAGCAGTTCTTGATTGGCCACGATCTGCTCTTCCGGCATCTCCTCTCCCTCGGTGACAACTGAAGCCTCGAAGGTTTTGATGTATTTTTTGAGTTCCTCGGCCCCGGCGATCTGCACAAAATGTTTGAGACTGCTTTGCCCCTCGTCTTCCCGCTGGAGCCGCACCAGGGTGATCGCCTTTTGCGCGTACAACTCGGTATATTGACGCAGGAAGTGGCGTTTTTGCTCGGCTGAACCGAGTGTATGCAGAACCTGCTCAATCAGGGTAATGGCCTGATTGAGTTCGTCCAGGGCGGCCTGCAATTCTTCCCTGACCAGGAAAATGCCGGCGCGTTCATAACGCGTGTCAGCCTCGCCCAGCGGTTGCGGCTGCTGCTGATAGAGCTTCAAGGCTTCATCAAAATGGCTGAGGGCTTCGTCCCATTGCTCTTTGCCGCGCAGAGCCAGACCCAGCGCCAGCTCGGCGTCCGCGCGGTCCAGTTGATCGTCGGCCTGGTTGAAGCGCAGAATAGCCCCCTGAGCGTCCTCTATCGCCTCGTCCCATTGCTCGCGGGCGATCAGCGTTTGCGCCACGCCGAGCATGGCCTCGCCATCGCCGTTGACACTTTCCAGCAATTGGAACTGACGCCCGGCCTCCAGAAAGGTCGAATTGGCCGCTTCCAGATCGTTGCGAGCCAGGCGCGTGTCGGCCAGACCCAGCAACGCCTGCGCGCCCAGCAGCGGCTCTTGCAGTCCCTCTGCCTGATTCAGCGCCTCGCCGAACCGCGCCTCGGCCTGAGCAAAATCACCCTCGGTCAGCCGCAACTGACCCAGGGTGAGCAGCCAGCGAATCCAGAGATCGGAGGTGTGCTGGCGGTCCGTGATAGCCTGCCGGGCGTTTTCAAGCAACTGGCCGGCGCTATTCAGTTCGCCCGTCAGCAGGGCCAGACTCGCCTGGCGCAGCGCGACGGAGGCCGCGCGCAGATCCGGCACCTCGCCGCTCCGCTGGCCGCTGCGCAGGCTGGCCTCGCGGTAAAGCTCGCCCGCCTGGACCAGTTGTCCACGCTGACGGTGGATATCTCCGCTGCCGAGCAGGGCAGTGCGCTCAACCTGGGGATCATTGAGTTCCCTGGCCAGCACTCGCGCCTCGTGGTAGGCGTCCAGCGCTCGTCCCAGGAAGCCGCGCTGGAGCAGAATATCGCCCTGCTCAGCCGCCGCCTCGGCCTGTCCCACGCGTTGCGCCACCGCCTTATAGTTGCGCAAGGCGCGGTCAATCAGCGAACTGGCATAGCCCGGCTGGCCACGTCTCAAATGCACTTTCGCCAGCAGAGTATTGGTGTGAGCAATGCCCAGTGCATTCTGCTCCGCGATATAGCGCTGCAACGCCTGTTGTCCGCTGGCCAGTGCCTGGTCGGCGCGATTATCGGCCAGGGCGACTTTCCCCAGACCCAGGAGACAATCGCCCACTCCCAGGGCATACTCGACATTGTTCGCCTGCTCAAGCGCCTCGGCGAAGATTTTGCCCGCCTGCTCAAACTGCAACTCTTCCAGCGCGATATTGCCCAGACCCACGCGCGCATCCACCTCGCCGAAGACATCGTGCTGCTCGTGGTAGACCTCCTGGCTGCGGGCATAATCCGCCCTGGCCTCTTTGTAGCGACCAAACATGCGCAGAATATCGGCGGCGCTGCGCCGGGCGTCGGCCTCGTTAATCACATCATGGGCCTGCACATACAGCTCAATCGCCTGCTCATAGTGAGCGAGCGCCTGGTCCAGGCGGGCGCGCTGGAGAAAGATATGCCCCGTCGCCATTGCCACATTGCCCTGACCCAGCGCATCGCTCAGCGAAAGGTAGAGCGCCTGCGCATCCTCGTAGGCCTGCTGAGCCAGGTCCAGGTGAGCCTGCTGGCGTTCGATATGTCCCAGGGCCAGGAAGGCCGCCGCCTCGCCCTGCGGGCGCTTCGCCTGCCGATAATAATTGCGCGCTTTTTGATAACTATTCGTCGCCTTCTCGAACTGATTCTGTTGTCGCTGCACATCGGCGGCCAGCATGCGGCTATCACCGGCCCGTTTGAAGTCGCCAGAGAGACGAAAGCGAATTTCCGCATCTCCAAAAGCCTCCTCCGCCGTATCCAGCTTTCCATCATTAAATGCTTCTATCCCTTTTTCAAAGCGCTTCTCTGCCGCTTTGACATCCTGTTCCTGTGTTGCCATGCTAAACTCTCGTTCCCTGCCATAGAATGGCCCTCACAGAGCTTTTCTGAGGGCCAGATTTTGAAGAAATTGTCTATCTTCTGTTATTCTAGTGTGTTCCCTGAAGAAAGTCAAAAAAGCCCGTGAAAAAGGAAAGCTCTTGCTTGACACCTCAACTTGAATAGGGTACTCTGCTAGGAAGCAGATACGCCCTTATTAAAGCAAGTCATTTACAGAGAACCACGGGTACAAAAGCCTGCTCAAGCGCGGAGCTTTCATCTGCTTCAGGTGCCATTCAAATCTCAACGTATTTATCGCATGTTCTGGTAACAAAGGAGCTGCTATGCACGAAGAAACACTGGCGAGCGTCGATCTGTTTTCTAGTCTTGATAAAAAGGAGTTGCGCCACCTGGCGAATAGTTGCCAGGAACGAAAATACGCGGCTGGCTCGGTGTTGATTCAGCAGGGGAGCACAGGCGCGGGCCTTTTTGTCATCACTGAAGGGCATGTCAAAATCACCCAGGAAGTCGATCCCGACCGCGCCATCATTGAACTGGCCACGGCGGGCGCTGGTGATGTGCTGGGGGAAATGGCTCTGCTCGATGATTTACCTCGTTCCGCCACTGTCACCGCCGTTGAAGACGTTACCGCCCTGCTGCTGCCCATCTGGGATTTCCGCGCGGCCATGCGCAACAATCCCGATATCGCCCTGAAACTGCTGGCCAGGCTCACCCATCGCCTGCGCAACCTGGAGAGCGACCGGCGCGACTAGCGATAGCTCTTTTGTGGACAGAAACGACCGGCGCTGCTGATCCGACCAGACCAGCAGCGCCGCAATTTACGACGGATCTGCCTGTTTGCGATGAAGCAAATCCTGGAGTTCTTCTAGCATCGTCTCAATATCATTAAATGAGCGATAGACGCTGGCAAAGCGGATATAGGCGATTTTGTCCATGTGACGCAGATGATTCATGACCATCTCGCCAATCACGCTGCTGGGAATCTCCTGCTTCCCCTGACGATACAACTCCTGCTCAATCTCTTCCACCGCGTTCTCAATTTCGTTGACCGAGAGAGGCCGCTTCTCACAGGCCTTGCTAATGCCCACAAAGAGCTTCTGGCGATCAAATGGCTCGCGCCGCTGATCGCGTTTGGCAATCATCAACTGCGACTTTTCCACCCGTTCATAGGTGCTAAAGCGCCCTTTGCACTGCTCACATTCGCGTCGGCGATGAATGGCGTCTCCCACATCGCGCGAATCTTTTACACGTGATTCTGTATACCCACAAAATGGACACTTCATACATTTTTTGTCCCTTGCTTCAGGCTCTCTCCTTCTAGTTGAGATATATTATAGCATAAACGTCCAGAGCGTTCATATGCACAGGATAAGCGCTCAAGGCCTTTTCATGTCCCGCTTTTTCCTCTTTTGATAATTTTCCTTTTTTTGCTCGCTATGCCTCAAACTTCATGAGTCCTCTCCCATTTTTCTGAGGCGGCCTCAAGCGCTGGTTGCGCCCCGTCCCCCTCTTTTTTGGATGAGGTTTGGCGGG
>DASZXF010000129.1:0-2937 GCA_035546055.1 Ktedonobacteraceae bacterium | reverse complement strand
GTTTCTCAAAAGTCGTTTGCCACCGACGGCGGCGAGAAGCAAGAGGAGAGAAAGATGCGGGACACCCGCACCCGGCAGGGACGCTGCGCTCCCTGCACCCTCGCTGGTGATGGCCTTTGCTTGACTTGTGAGAAACCCTGTGGCCGGAGGGAGGTTTGTTTGGCCAGCCCTGCCGGCACGCGGCCAGACAGGCCAGGAATGCGCCTGGCTGGCCATTTGCTGCTCTTGCATACGCCGCTGACATCTCTGGCGTTGTGCAGCTACAGACTTTCCAGGTGCAGGCGCAGGAGATTGAGCGCGGCCAGTACGGCCTGACGCTTCTGATCGAGGCGATCTCCCCGCCAGCCTGGACCCTCGCCGTCGATCATACCCTGTGGACCGGCCACGGCGATATAGACCGTGCCCACCGGCTTGCCCTCCTGTTCTTCCGGTCCACCCACGCCGGTCACGCCCAGACCATAGTCCGCTTTGAACAACTGGCGCACCGCGCTGGCCATCGCGCGCGCCGTTTCAGGACTGATCACGCCATACTGGGCGAGGATTTCCTGCGGCACACCCATCTGGAGCTTGATATCGCTGCTATAGCTGACCACGCCGCCGATAAAATGCCTGGAACTGCCGGGATAATCGGTGAGTGTGCTCGCCAGCAGCCCGCCGGTGATCGATTCCATCGTGGCCAGGGATTGCTGACGCGCGGAGAGATATTTGCCGACCACGCTTTGCAGCGTCTCTTTATCGGTGCCAAAGATGTGCTTGCCCAGCAAACGGCGTACCTGCGCTTCTACCTGCGCGACCATTTCCTGCGCGAGCTGGCGTTCCGTCGCCTTGGCGGTCACGCGCACATCGACGGCATCGCTTTTGGCATACGTGGCGATAGTGGGATTGGTGTTGTGCAGCAAATCATCCAGGCGCTCCTCCACCGTCGACTCGCCCAGACCCCAGACGCGAAAGATGCGCGTGAATAGCACATTGTTCTCCTGGGTTGACAGGCGCGGCACCGCTTCCTCCTCCCACATGCGGTACATTTCATGCGGAACTCCGGGCATGGCCACAATGGTGCGCCCATCCTTCTCGACAAACCAGCCTGGAGCCGTCCCCAGCGGATTGGGCAACGCCTGCGCCGAAGGAATCAACGTCGCCTGTTTAAGATTGCGCTCCGGCATAGGAAAATGGCGGGCGGCGAACATCGCGCGCAGCGTAGTCTCCAGATGTTCATCGATCTGCATCGTCTCGCCCAGCAATTCGCTGATCGACTCGCGGGTTAAATCGTCCTCGGTTGGTCCCAGGCCGCCAGTCATGATAATCAGGTCCGCGCGCTCCCAGGCCCGGCGCAGCGCCTCAACGATCCTGCCCTGATTATCGCCCACCAGCGAAACGTGATAGAGATCGATGCCCAGAGACGACAGGCTGCGGGCCAGGAAAGTCGCGTTCGTATCGGAAATATGTCCAAGTAATAGTTCAGTTCCACAGGAAAGAATTTCAGCGCGCATAGTCTTCACCTTTCGTATGTTCTACCCGGCAATGTGACGCCTCCCCATTGTACACCATGGGTTGTGGTGTCCCGCCTCGGCTTCTTCCGGCGAGTCGAAAAAACGGCTATCAGTCTTCCGGGAAGCGCGAAAAATTTGTTATAATAGTTCCCGTTCAGACATTTTGCCGCCAGAATGCTCCGCGCTTTTCCCCACCTCTGGACTTGTCCGATTGTCCTCTTGTTCTGGCAAAAATCAATATGTTGTGATAAGAAAGATTAGAAAATCAATATGTTGTGCCAAAAACCTTGAAAAATCTGTTCGCCGCGAGTATACTGTCTTTCGGCAAATCAAAATACGCAAAAAACGCACGCCAGATACGTCGATGGGGATGCTATGGTTGCGCCTGCACGGAAGGGAAATTGGCACCATGTTAGAACAGCAAGAAGCGGCTCAAAGCGCGCAAGACGGTGAGAAAGCCGAGAACACAGAAATGGCGAACATGACACAACTGGAAGGTATTCGGCAAAAAGTATTTATTGATCGTTACTCCCTCAAAGACGCGTCGGGAAACGCGTTAGAACACCACCCGGAGCAACTCTGGAGTCGTGTCGCGCGGGGGATTGCCGAAGTAGAGAAGACCCCCGAAGCGCGCGCGGAGTGGGAAAAGAAATTTTACGACGCCCTGACCGATTTTCAATTTGTCCCCGGCGGCAGAATCCTCGCCGGAGCCGGCTCCGGCCACTCGGTCACCTTTTATAACTGTTTCGTTATCCCTAGCCCGGAGGATAGCCGCCAGGGTATCCTCGATAACCTGAAGATGATGACCGAGATCATGGCGCGTGGTGGCGGCGTGGGTATCAACCTCTCGTCCTTGCGCCCGCGTGGCTCTTATATTCGCACCGTCAACGGCACGGCTTCTGGTCCCTGTTCCTGGGCGCAATTGTACTCGGTAGCGACAGGAGATGTCATTCAGCAGGGGGGCTGCTTTGGTCCGCAGGAGCGCATCGCCACGGATCGCGGTTTGATCCCGGTGAAAGAACTGGTTGAGCGCCTGGAGAGTGGCGAAAAGATTCAAGCGCAGACGCATAAAGGGCTACGGCCATTTACCTATGTCTTCCACAATGGCAGAAAAGACCTGTATGAAGTGACTACCAGTCGCGGCTATAAAGTGCGTGTCACTCTCGACCATAAAATGGGCGTTTTGCGCGATGGTCAGATTACCACGGTGCCGTTGCGCGAACTGACCAGGGGCGATGAGATTTTGCTTCTGCTTGGCGATGCTCAGCACAACAGGGCTTCCCTGGTTCCGCTCAAAGCCAGCGCCTATGTTCGTTCCAAAATGAGCACAACGCTGAATGAAAATGTCACTCTGCCGGAGTACCTGACGCCCGAACTGGCCTACTTGCTCGGTTTCTTCTATGGCGATGGATCTGTCATCCAGGGGAAAAAGGTCACCTGGCAGGAC
>DASZXF010000128.1:0-1901 GCA_035546055.1 Ktedonobacteraceae bacterium | reverse complement strand
GCATACCTGTCGCTCACTGCCTGCCGCAGTTGCTCATCGCTCTGAGGAATGTTTTTCATACCTTTTTTCCTTTCTCTCCACGACTACCAGGGGAGCACGACGCTCCTCTCGCTGGTTGTCATATGGAAAGACGGAGCCCGCGCGAAAAGGACGCGCATCGTCCGAAGCGGATTGCTCACAGCAGTCGCAGCGGGGCTGATAATCCAGGATATGGCCGCGCCGATCCAGTTCAAAATGACAGCAGGCCAGCAATTCCTGCTTGAGCTTCTGGCGGGCGCGCTGGACACGCGATTTCGCCCCGGAGAACGAAAGGCCCAGACGCTCTCCCAGTTCTTTCTGAGTCATTCCCTGATATTCGGTGAGAATCAAGGCCTGCCGATCCTGCGCGGGCAGCGCCAGGACCATAGCGCGCACGCAGGGCAGCAATTCGCCTACGATATCATCCTCCGGCAATTCCTCTGCTGCCTCCAGCGCCTGCGCGTCTTCCAGCGAAGCCATATTCTGGCGCCGGCTGCGGTAATAATCAATGATGAGATTACGGGTGATCTGATAGATCCAGCCCTCCAGGCGCCGGGCATCTCTCAGATGTTCCCCATGCTGATGAATTTTGAGAAAAACTTCCTGTAACAGATCCTCCGCCGCTCCCTCATCGGCCACGCGACGACGAATAAACTGGTGCAGGGGCGTATGAAAGGCCTCCCACGCCTGCTCGGTAACTGTCTCCATCCTTCATGTTTCTCGCTTTCCTGGTTCTCCTTACTAAGACGAGTACCGGGCCAGAAGGACGCACCACTTGCTTTTCTCTCCAGATGAGCCATCCCCAGGATGGAAATATCAGGGATGGCTCATGATTTCGTGCTTGTCCGGCGATCAGGAACGAGGATCTCGCTTCATGGCCCAGAAGGGCAACTGGCTGTGCGGTTCCAGACCGTCCGCCACGCTTCTAAAACCATGCCGCTCGTAGAGCCGTACGGCTTCTGGCTGAAAGGTTTCTAAATAACAGGGAAGACCATCTCTATCGGCCTGCTGGAGCACACGAGTCAGCAGAGCGCTACCAATGCCCTGTCCCTGGTGCCCCGGCACAACGCCGAGCAGGGCGAGATACCAGTGCGAACCCGGCACATGCTGGCTGTGCAATGGACCCATATAGCTAAATACATCGGTGAAGCGGCGATAGGCGGCCTCGCCAAAGAGCGCGCGCAGGGGATCTTCGCCCGCTTCCTGGGCCTGTTCGGTGGAAAGTCCCCCGGCATCGGGAGGCATCCAGACGGCAACGCCCTCCGTTTTCCCGGAAGTCACATAGACGCCCTGGAGGACAAAACTCTCGCGCACGCTATCGGTAAAAAAGTGGATAAATTTCTCCGCTCGCTCCTGTGGATCGGGAATGGCATAAACGGTGAGCGGATCTTCCATAAAAGCCCGCGTGAGCGCCTCTCCGGCCTCGGCAATCTGTTCCTCGCTGAGCGCAACAATCTGATAGGTACCTTTCACTCTGCGAAATTCCTCCTCTGGAAAAATACTGACCTCTTCGGCTTCCTTCTGCATATCAGGGCGTGAGCGGCCTGGTTGAGACAGAAGATCGATCCGTTTGAGGATACTGAAAATCAAGGGCTGAATGACCGGCGTGAAGCATGGCCGGTCTGTCCTGAGCGAACGCCAAAGCGTCCCTTCTATCTCATCCGTGTCTTTCCTACTTTAGTGAGCATCTGCCTTTTTGTCAATCCCAAAGGCAGAGTAGGCAGGGCTTTTTAGTCTACCGCTTTTTCCTCTTCCGATGGTTTTACTTCTGTTGCTTGCCATACCTCCCCACCCCCAAAAGACGAATGATGCAGGACCAGCCGGGCTGCGCCCGGCTGGTCCTGCATCATTCGTAAATATCAGTCCTCCCCACTTTTCCCAGC
>DASZXF010000127.1:0-5099 GCA_035546055.1 Ktedonobacteraceae bacterium | reverse complement strand
AGCTGGTCTGTAGCGGGCGCAGGTGAGGCAGAGCCAGAAGCGCAGCCGCGAAGCCAAGGCCCAGGGCCAGCAACAGAAGTAGCGCCAGCACAGGCCATTTGATCCGCGAAGCCGATGGATCTGCGCGGAAGCGCCGGGAAGGATTCAGAGGGGATTCAGCAGCCACTATGCTTACCGGTGGATCTGGAAGCGTACTGGAAGCCGCGAGAGCCTCCGTGTGCAGCGCGGCCCAGAAATCGTTGACCGTGGCGAAACGCTCATTTTTACCCGGCGCCATGGAGCGCTCGATGGCTCGCGAAACCGAGTCAGGCAGGGAGGGAACAAGCTGTTTGACCGGAGGCAATGGATCAACCTGCTTGCCCATCTGCTGCGTCATGCGAAAAAAAGCATCGACGGGAATCGTACCGGTCAGCAGCGTGTAGAGGGTCGCACCCAGGCCATAGACATCTGTGCGAATATCCGTGCCCGCGCTGTATTGTTCGGGCGCTCCATAGCCAGGCGTCGCGCTGCGAATGACCGTCGTGGTTCCCTCCTGATCAAATTCCTTGGCAATGCCAAAATCGACCAGTACAGCGCCCGTCCCGGAGTCCGGCACAATGATGTTTGACGGCTTGATATCGCGATGAATAATAGGGGGCTGCTGCGTATGCAGGTAAGCAAGAGCCTCAACAATCGGCTCAACGAGCGCCAGGGCAGCGGGCAGGGCAAAGCGCCGTTCAGGCTGCTTCAGACGCAATTTTTCCAGGTTAGAACCCTCAATATAATCCATCAGCATATAGGCGCGTCCCAGTTCAGGATTGTCAAAAGCCCGATAGACGCGAGGCAACGAAGGGTGATCAGTGCGTTTGAGAACCTCGGCTTCAAAAGTAAAATGGCGTCGCTCGCGTTGACTGGGATCGATAATTTCTTTCAGGGCAAAAACATTCTGCCGCACGCGTAAATCGCGCACCAGATAAACAGCGCCGAAGCCTCCTCTCCCCAGGAGATCTTCGACCTGATAGCGTTCATTGACAATGCTCCCCACGGGGAGGGTCGTTTGTACCTCTTGCACAGCAAACCTCAACGCATAAAATGGGCTGGTTATCTACATAAAATACTTATTTTTAAGTCTACCACTCTTCATGGCAAGAAAACGTTTCTGTTCTCAGAGCGTGTCTGAACTTCATCGGATCTCGCGCTCGTGCCTGCGGCGTCCGCCCGCTTTTTGAGATGATGCGGCAAAACGCGCTATGAGCATTCTGCCGCATCATCTATCCTTCTGGCACAACTTGCTGTGCCAGTCTTCCCGTTGGGAGACGAGGCTTCCAGGGTTCAGATACTCTCTCAGTATTTCCACCCGCCTGTCTTGCCGGCATAGCTTCGCCAGCCAGCAAGACAGGCGGGTGGAAATACTGAGAACAAGATAGATACAGATATATGTTTTCTGATATGAGTTTATCACAGGTGGGAAGAGGAAAAAGCGAGACGTGAAAAAGCCCTGGAAGCGCACTCAGATGCTGGTTTCTGATTGCGCGGGCGTGTTATACTGGGAGCGCACTGAAATCTCATGCCTATGTGCAATGGTAGGCGCTTTGTGGGGAGTAAACTTATGCCGAATGGACAGCCATTAAAAATCTATATCCTGGCCGCTGAAATTGTCCCGTTTGCCAAAGCAGGTGGAATGGCCGATGTAGTGGGAGCTCTGCCGAAAGCTCTCAAGGCTCTGGGACACGATGTACGCCTGGTGATGCCGCTGTATTCACAGGTCAAGTCAGATCGCTTTCAGCTTCAGTCTGCGCTTGAGGCAGTGCCAGTGAAGATGGGTCCATATCAAGAGCAGATCAACGTGTATCAGAGCGCGATTGGCGACGGCATACCGGTCTATTTTATCGAGGCGCCGCGCTACTTCGAGCGTGACAATATTTATGGATATACAGATGACGGCGAGCGCTTCATCCTGTTCTGCCGGGCGGCTCTGGAGGCTGTGCGAGCTTTGAACTGGTCGCCCGATGTCATTCATTGTAATGACTGGCAGACAGGGATTGTGCCCAACTGGATGCACACGTTGTACCACGACGACGCCTTTTTTGCCAATACCGCCACCGTTTATACGATTCACAATCTGGCCTACCAGGGCATTTTTGGCCGGCGTATTCTGGAAGTTGCCGGCGTGTCCGCTGGTGGCTTTCTCTATCCTCAGATTGTCGAACTGGCTAATGTCGTCGACATCATGGGGCGAGGTATTCTCTTCGCTGATGCCGTAACCACAGTCAGCGAGCGTTACGCCCAGGAAATTCTCACGCCGACTTTTGGGGAGAAGCTGGATCATCTGCTGCGCTCCCGGCGTGATCGCCTGTTTGGCATTCTCAACGGTATTGATTACCAGGAAATGAATCCCTCGACCGATCATTACATCCATACGCGCTTTGACGCGCAATCGCTGGATCTGCGCGCGGAGAATAAAAGAACCTTGCAGGAGCGCGCGCATTTGCCTGTCAGACCAGATGTACCCCTGCTGGCCATGATTTCCCGCCTGGCCGACTCCAAGGGTTTTGATTTGATTGCCCAGATGGCCCAGCCGCTGCTGGCGCAGGGTGTGCAACTGGTTGTGCTGGGCATTGGCGATCAGCAGTATCATGAGCTTTTTCAATCGCTGGCCGCGCGTTATCCTGAGCAGGTCGCGATCTTTTTGACCTTTAACTCAGAACTGGCGCAGTCCATCTACGCCGGGTGTGATATGTTCCTCATGCCTTCGCGCTTTGAACCGTGCGGCCTGGGTCAGCTCATCGCCATGCGTTACGGCGGTGTGCCCGTTGTGCGCAGCGTCGGCGGTCTGGCCGATACCGTCGAGGAGTACAATCCTAACACCGGCTCTGGCAACGGCTTCACCTTTACCAACTACGATCCCTGGGAATTTTTCGCCGCCATCATGCGCGCCATCGAACTGTATCGCTTCAAGGACGCCTGGCGCGTTCTGCAGCAGCGTTGTATGGCCGCGGACCACTCCTGGCAGGCCTCCGCCCGGCGCTACGTCGAAGTGTACCAGCAGGCTATCGAATTTCACAAAAGCGGCAAGTGATCCACGTCACCCCGATCCAGAAAGAAAGCCACAGCGAAAGGGGCAGGAGAGCGGGCACGCCCGTCCTCCTGCCCCTTTCGCTGTGGCTGAGTCTTTTATTCAATATCATAAATAAAGAAATCTGAGAGGGGAAGGAAGGTAATTCTATAGCCCGATAGTTTTAAATATTGATCCAGCATAGAGAAAAAGCTATACTGTTTACTGTTTAGTAGATGGGTACAATAGGAGGCTTTTGGTGTGAACAAGGATGGTAGACAGGGAGAAATGGATGGATTTTGCCCGGAGGCGTTTGTAGAGCATCGTGAGGCTTTACGGCGTATCTATCGTGGGTTGCCAATATATGGTTCAGTCGATTTCTGGAGACTGTTAGAGGAGGGCCGGGAAGCGGATCAGGCGGTGCCGCTGGAGGTAGTGGTGATGGTGCTACGTGAAAAAGCCATGACGCGCGGAGACCAGCAGGGCCAGCGCCGCCTGTGTGAAGTGATTGTTGCTCGTTTACAATCCTCAAATGAGCAGTGGGTGAATCAGGTACTCTTCGGCTTACATCCCCCCGCCAGCGAGCGCGCTGCCCTCGCCGCTGATCTGTATGCCGATCTCTGTGAGATGCTTCTGCGCGCTCTCCTCAACGTGAATTTGCGTTTCTGGGAAGAGCGGTTTTACCATTGCTTGCGTTTCTTGCGCAAGCGCGCGTATGAGAGTTTTCTGCGCCAGGAAGGGCGCTGGCGCAAGGCGACGCCGGGTCCAGGTCGGCGTGTTCCCTATGTGCTGCTGGAAAGTATTGAGCGCATGGGGAGGTCGCCGGATATCACAGGCGGCATGGATGTGCGGGATGAGCGCGCCGAACGCGAATTGCTGGCCGTGGAGCAAACGGACCTGGCGACGCTTTTGTATCGCTTGCCTGTACGCTTACGCGCGGTCGTCTGGTTGATTTTCTGGGAGGATTACACCATTAAAGCTGTAAGTGAGTTATTGCACGTTTCGATACGCACAGTGCGTAACCGGCTGAAGGATGCCCTGGTGGAGTTACGTCAGGTTCTTGAAGATGAGCAGGAGGTGAGAGATGGAGCAAGCGCATGAAGAGGAGATCAAGCGCATTACCGCGCGATTCGTGGCTGAGCAAGAGGCGGGCCTGCATCCACGTCTGGAGGATTACGCACGCGAATATCCTCAATTTGTCGATGAGATTACGGATTTTGTGACCTATTATTACGCCATGGAGGTCGGGCTGCCAACCGACACCACCTCTGTGCCGTCGCTTTCGGCGGGTTCGCGCGCGGCCTTGAACATGGCCTGGGAGCGGGTCAATACGCCTTTGCCGTCCGAAGCAGTCACGCTGGAGATGCTGGCGCAGCGTCAGCGCTATTCGTTTGTGCGCCTGGCGACTCTGCTGGATGTGAGCGTGGATATTGTGGAGATGCTGGCGCGGCACCAGCTTGATCCGGCGAGCATTCCGCGCGAGATTTTGCAACGCCTGGTCAGCGTGCTGGGGCAATCGATGACTGTTGTGCGCCGGGCGCTGGGTCTGCCAGAAATACCCTCAACGCCGCGTATCGCGGAGGCGCGCGCGGCCTATACGCTGTCGACGCCGCATCCCCAGCCGAGTTTTCGCGAGGCTCTGCTGGCCAGTTCACACATTTCATCGGCGCAGAGAAAACGCTGGCTGACTCTGCTGGAGCGCGAGGGTCTCTAGCCCTGTCTTTATCGTACTGCACAGGTTGTATTTGTGGAAGCCAGAGGGGATGGACGCGTATATCTGGTATGAGCGCTTTTGCCGTAAATCCGCCTGGGGAGAGCGGCAGTCACGTAGTATAATTGAGGGAGCAACCGTGAGTGAGGGGCGGGCGCTACCGGGGGACAGCCCCAATTGGGGAGAAGGACTGATCCCGGTAGCGCCCTGTGGGGGAGGGACACGAGAGATTTCTTGCTCTTACCAAGAAAAACGGAAATGGTGGACGCTTTCGCTTATGCCAGAGGTCATTGCTTATCTTGATTGTCATTCGGGAATCAGCGGCGATATGTTTCTCGCGTCCCTGCTGGACGC
>DASZXF010000126.1:0-3553 GCA_035546055.1 Ktedonobacteraceae bacterium | reverse complement strand
GATACTGCTGGCGCAATCCTCAATCAACCCGCCGATCAACCAGGTGACGCAGCCCTTCCAGGTCCAATAATGTTGATCGAATGAACGATGAAGGGAGGCCAGGCGACGCCTGACCTCCCTTCATCGTTCATTCGATCAGAGACATTCTATGAGAAGAGGCGTTATTCCAGCAGGAAGCTCCCCGCCAGGTCGCGGCGCAGGTTCGCCTTCTGTTCTTCATTGAAGGACGCCGAAGCTTTGCGATCACCCGCTGGAGGCATACGATTTTTCATTGCCGTAGAAAGTTCGTCCAGCAGCATTTCCTCTAACACTCCCGTAGAAGCTCCTGAAGAGGGCTGTGGCGTACTCTTGGTAGATTTCGCGGGCTGGGCACGCTTGCCCGCAGACGCGTCTGCGGCCTGCGAGGCCTTGGTAGATTCCCAGACCAGTTCAAAGCGCTGATTGGCGATCTCGACGTAGATGCCACGTCCGGCGCGCAGGTCTACCAGTTGTTGACGTAATTCGCGATTCTCCGCCTGTAATTTTTCCCATACTTGTCTCTGTTCGAGCACAGCCGACATAATTTGCTCGAAGCCGTGATCACTCGTTTGCATGAAACCTCCTCTAAAGCAACCTTCCTATCAACGACCTCCCTCCTCCCTTTCGCGCCGACACCTGCATCTCTGCGCACCACGCAAGCCCAGATTTGCGCGCCTGTCCCCGTAATCCTCTGGCGAAAAGAAGGCACCCACCCACACTGGTAGACGAGTGGAGAAAGCCAGGAAGAAATCCCCCACCGAAACTGGC
Organism: Ktedonobacteraceae bacterium; assembly: GCA_035546055.1. Classification (GTDB taxonomy): domain Bacteria; phylum Chloroflexota; class Ktedonobacteria; order Ktedonobacterales; family Ktedonobacteraceae; genus Paraktedonobacter. The sequence goes on along the minus strand of DASZXF010000126.1, from coordinate 2,767 downwards.
CGCTGCCGGAAGAACAGGCTCGATGCCGATCCTCTCAAGCCAGGACAGTTCCCATCCCAACCTTTGTATAAAGACGTATCATGGTGTATAGGAGTAACAATAGTCGGGCTACTCAACGTGTCTATACTAACGTTGTACCCCTCGATTTTCTGTACGTTTATGAGAAAGAAGGGCCAAAAAGTGAGGGCTTTTCGCCCGGTCTGTAGAGCTTTTTGAGACAATCTTGATAGAAATCGAAGGGCTGTGCTACACTATCCAAAGGCATAAGCGACCCACCTGAGATTGGGCAATTATGCGATTTGGGAGAGACAGTCTCCTTATAAACAAAGGATGATTATGGCACAAAAATCTGTTACGCAAGGACCGGTTGCATCGACCCTGGAAGATGACCATGGGCACAGCAAAGGCGCTGCACTTGGTCCCTTTTTATGCTGGGCAGTTGTCTTCGCTGATATAGGTACATCGGTGTACTACGTTCCTGGTATCCTCTATGGAACAGTTGGCACTCTGGCGGGCTTTTTCGTCCTCCTTACCATGACGGTTTTCGTGCTGCTCACCCTCAAATACGCGGAAGTGACGCATCGGTTCCCGCAAGGCGGCGGGGTAGTAACGGTAGCAACTCAGGCGATGAACCACTGGCTTGGCGCTATGGGCGGTATGTTTATCCTGGTTGACTACTTTCTCACCGCCGCCATCAGTTGTATCTCCGGCGTCCTCTATCTTTCAGTTATCTTCCCGGCCCTGGCCCCTCCCTACGCTCTCTGGGTTACAGTTGGCGTGCTGGCTCTCCTTGGTCTGCTCAACTGGATCGGCATCAGCGAAAGCGCGAAAGTCAGCCTGGTGGGCGCTGCTATCGCTTTCATCAGCGATATAGCGATTCTCATCACGGTTTTTTCTCATATCTCGCTCGGAGATTTCTTCCATATTTTTGGCCAGATGTTTGTTGGCCGGACGCTGGGACCACAAAATCTTTTGATCGGCTTCGCAGGCTCGTTCCTGGCCTTTTCGGGTCTGGAAAGCATTTCACAGCTTTCGCCGGTCATGAAGTCCCCGCGCAAGAAGGTAGCCGGCATTGCCCTGGCGCTGGTGGTCGTTACCATTGGCCTGACCAGCCCGCTGCTGACCATTTTCTCAACCATTCTGCTGCCCAATGCCGCCAAAGATCCGGCGCAGAATGCTTATATCATTTCGCTGCTTGCCGGGCATTGGGGCGGATCGGTCCTGCAAACGGAGGTTGCCATCAGCGCAAGCGCGCTGCTGGTCTTCGCCAGTAACACAGCCATCATCGGCGCCTATCACGTTTTTATGGCCCTCTCGCGCATGGAGTTCTTCCCCAGCGTGATTCTCAAACGCAATAAGTTGCGCGGAACACCCCATTACTCGATTGCCCTGGCTACGGGCATTCCCATTATTGTCCTGATCGCGGTTCAGGGCAAAGTTGATATCCTGGGCGATCTGTATGCCTTCGGTCTGCTCGGCGCGTTCTCGTTGACCTGCCTGGGCCTGGATATTGTGCGCCGCCGCGAAAGACGCGCGGCTCGCCAGCTGGTCAAAAATGCCCACGAAAAGAGCTCGCTGGCCAGCGCTCTGATCGCCGATGCTCCTCAAGCACCTACCGCGAGTAACGGACATACCCGGGCCGATGGGAACACCGTAATCACGGAAGCAGAACATATCGCGCAACAGATTACCCACAGCCGGGAAACGTCGCCGGGCGAGAATGGCCTGGTGGAACCGGGCGGACTGGAACCCAATGTAATTGCTCAGATGGCGAAGCCAGCCCGCTCGTGGCGCGCCCACCTCGGTCACATGTGGCATACCCTCGATTTCTGGCTGGGCATCCTGACGACCTTCCTGGTCGTGCTGGCCTGGTGTACCAATCTCGTCTCTAAACCGCACGCGACACTCTTTGGCGGCTCTGTAGCCCTGATTGGCATGGGCGTGGCCCTTATCAACTATCGCCTGAGCAAAAAGCAGGGACGCCTGCCTGTGGCTGTCGCGACTGGCGTGGAGGGCCGCCTGCCCGGCTCTGTACTGGCTGTGCTGACCTCCGCCAATGGACGCAACGAGTCGATTATTCGCACCGCCGTGGATATCGCCGATGGCAAACCGGTGGTCTTCCTCTACCTGGGCGAGCCCAAGCCGACCCGCGCGCCGCGCATCTTCGAGGTGATCGATCCCTACCTGGACGATCCCAAGGCTAAAGAATACTTCGGCAAGGCCGAAAATATGGCTCAGAAGGCAAAAATCCAGCGCCGCTTCGTCTACCGCCAGCAGGGACCGGATACGCTGGCTCGCGTCTGGCATATCATCCATCCCCGCGATACCGTCATCGCGGCGGACCAGGCCACCGACATCGAGGATGTCAGCCCGGATCGCGTGCGCTACGAAATTACCTCCAACGGTAAAGTCGCTCACTTGCTCAAAACCTGGTAATCACCTTCCAGGCCTGAAGTGCCTCGCCCAAAAAGACGCTCTGACTGAGATCAAACATCACGAAAACCAGCCAGAGCGTCTTTTCACGGTTTGTCTCCCTTGATTCCACTCTTCTTTGTCTCCTGGCTCATTTGCTCAAAACGTGGTAGTCTATAGAGAGCAAGAAATCATTCACAACTGTCGGGTTTTGTGTGGGTTTTGTGGTGTGCGATGATGCCCACAGTACGGACGAAGAGGACACAAGCAGCCTGGAGCGCCGGGCGATGGCCCGGAATCCCCCCGCTTGCCGCAAAAAAGATCTAGACAGGCGCTTTTTTCGTGATACAATAGG
>DASZXF010000125.1:0-8963 GCA_035546055.1 Ktedonobacteraceae bacterium | reverse complement strand
CAATTGCGCCTGTTCGCGGCGCTCTTGCGCTCTGGAGAATGGCTGCTCAAGCTGCTGATCGATCTCTTCCGAGGTACAAGGTTCTTCAAAATGAGCCATGTGCTTCCTCCATATGAGTTGTTGCACGCAATGTATTGAGCGCACGAGAAAGGAGCATACGCACCGTCCCTTCGCGTTTATTGAGCATTTCAGCAATACTTTTACTGCGCAGCCCGTGGACAAAATGCAGGTAAATGACATGTTGCTGAGCTACCGGGAGGCGCTGGATATGCCTGGCGAGCAGGAGATAGCGCTCCGAACGCATGGCGTATTGCTCTGGCTCTAACTCTTCGTCGAAGTAAAGTGTATGCGCCAGTTCTTCCAGGCGGGCGGAGGGACGGCGCTTCGTCTGGCGATACAGGCTGATTGTTTTGTAGCGGGCCACGCGCCAGAGCCAGGCCCGCTGTTTCTCCGGCGGGATTGCCTGGAGCTGGCGCTGCTCAAAGGCCGCCATGAAGACATCCACCAGCAAATCCTCCGCGTCCTCATTGGTAGGAGTGTGCAGGCGCAAGTAGGTGAAGATCTCCGGGGCGTAGCGCTGGTAAAAATCCGCAAAAGCCGAGTCATTCGGCTTGAACATTCTGTCTGGTTGCATTTCACCATCCTGTCATAAGATGTGTGGTCTGATCTCGCAGGTGTCCACTCACGCGTGAACCCGCGTCTGTACAGATGATTGCGCGCAAGATCACTACATATATCGCGAGGAGGTAAAAATTGCCACACGGGACAGCCAAAAGCAGGCCCATTGAGCGGATTGTGCTCAAACGGGCCTGCTTTTTGTTCTAGGCGTTGTCGCGGGCAAAGGCGCTGGCGAAGGTGGGACGGGCGATAAGTTCCTGGTAGATCAGACCCATCTGTTCAGGAGGATAGGGCATGGCGTGCTCGACCCACCACTGAATCAGATTGATGGTGGAGGTGACGAGGTGATTGGCCGCGATCTCTGGCGGTACCTGGCTCCCGGCCAGCGGGGCGTTTTGCTCAAAAACGCTCTGCGTGCCGGACTCAATAATTCTGCGCCCCAGGTCGGCGGAGGCGCGACTGCTCAGCAGAACCAGCACCACCTCGCTATGTTCCTGGGCGTAACGGAAAATCAGCGTGCCAATCGTCTCGTGATTGGCTTCGCTCATCGGCGCGCTCAGCAGGCTGGTCAGTTCGTCCAGCACCACATCCAGCACATCCTTGAGCAGGGCGTCTTTATCATGATAATGGCGGAAAAATGTGGCATAGCCGATCTCTGCCCGGTCGGTGATATCGCGAATAGTAATAGCCTCATAGCCCTTTTCCAGGGTGAGCGATATCAGCGCCCTGGCCAGCGCCTTTTGCGTGCGCCTGACCCGGCGGTCCTGCATATCCATGCGGCCTCCTGTAATACCTGACGAAGGATACCATTGCCCTTGCTCTGCTCAGCGAGCGCCTGTGTCACACACAACCCCTCGCTGACGCCGTTACCCAGGACAGAACATAATGCGCTGCTCTGCTGGCATGGACGCGTCACACCACGAACGTGGAGGATAAAGTACAAACTCGTTCATGGCGCAAGATCAAAGGCAGAAGGAAGCTCATCTCGGTTTGCCTGATTGAGAATAAGTCCAATGTGATCTACAGTATGGCATATTTTGGTCCCAGAAACAACCTCACGCAACAAGCAAAAAGACGTTTAGCGCCTTTTGCTTGTTGCGTGAGGTTGTTTCCGGGACCAAAATCCTGATCCCCTTGACAGTTTTCAGGGATATGATCTATAGTATTTCATAAGATATCTGAAATATCATAAAGTATACAGGCTCTCATAAGTTTCTCGTTATCTCTTATGAGTGTGTGGATGTCACAATAGATGAACGTTTTTAGTCGTCAGGGGCGCGTGGCGAATGTTACGCGTCGGGCGGCCAGCGCAGCAAATGGAGTTGACGAATGCAGATCACGGAGAAGGCATTTCCCCTTTCATTGGAAAACGTAGATAAACAATGCCCGGTTACGCACGCCCCCATTTCTCACAAGAAGATGCGCATGCAAGACCTGGGAGGTCCGGCGCTTGAGTGTGACGCCAGGGGAACCTGGCATATTCGCGATTTTGAGCTGGTGCGCAGCGTGCTGCGCAATGGACAGGTCAGCCAGGCCGGTTTTAACGCGGATATGATCAGCAAAATTTCGCGTATGATGCGCACGCCCATTCTCTACCAGGATGGTCAGCAGCATCATGAGCAGCGGCGCCAGACTGCTCGCTTTTTCACTCCTAAAACAGTCAGCACCAATTACCGTGAGATGATGGAGAAGCTCGTTGAGCGGCTGATAGAGGATCTCAAGCGTGCCGGCCAGGTCGATTTCAGCGATCTGACCCTGGAAATGGCTGTGCGCGTGGCGGCTCAGGTGGTGGGACTGACGAATAGCCGCTTGCCGGGCATGAGTGCGCGTCTGGATGCGTTTTTCAAAGCCGAGATGGCCGCCTTTAGCTGGCGTCCGGGCGCGCTCTGGCAGTTTTCCAGCAACCAGCGCCGTCTGCTGACCTTCTACTGGCTGGATGTCGACCCGGCCATTCGCGCGCGGCGGCGCAAAGCGGGCGATGACCTGATCTCCCATCTCATCGGCCAGGGATATAGCGGCATGGAGATTCTCACCGAATGCGTGACCTTCGCGGCTGCTGGTATGGCCACTACGCGCGAATTTCTCAGTATCGCCGTCTGGCATATGCTGGAGCATCCCGCCCTGCGCGCCCGCTACCTGGTCGCCTCCCAGGAGGAGCGCTATGCCATTCTGCACGAAATCCTGCGCCTGGAGCCAGTGGTCGGCCATCTCTATCGCCGCAGCGCGAGCGACCTTGAACTGACCCACGACGGCCAGAAAATCGTCATCCCCGCCGGATCATTGATTGATCTCAATATTCATAGTGCCAACACGGATGTGGAGATCGTCGGAGCTTATCCCTTGCAGATTTGTCCTGGACGTAAGATGAGCAAAGAGCGTATTCCGGCTGAAATGGTCAGCTTTGGCGATGGCTATCACCGCTGTCCCGGCTCGTATCTGGCCATTCAGGAGACGGATATGTTGCTCACTCGCCTGCTGGCCCTGGAGGGATTGAGCATGAAGCAGCAGCCGCAGGTTGGCTGGAAAGAGCTGATCGCGGGCTATGAGCTGCGCCATTTTATGCTCGCGCTGGATTAAAGTGCAGAGAAAAAGCCCGACCCCTGATCGGCGGTCGGGCTTTTTCTCTGCACTTAGTCAGCCGGATTGGCGCTCTGTTGTTTGACGAACGCGGGCGTACACCATTGCTGGCGATATTCCGGCTTGTTGCCGCGCACGACATCAAAGTAGATTTTTTGCAGGGCGCTGCCCACCGGGCCGATCTTGCCGCCGCCGATGGGGCGATGATCGACCTCCACCACCGGGGCGATCTGCGCGCCGGTACCACAGAGGATAATCTCATCGGCGCCGTAGAGTTCCGTGCGGTCGATCTGGCGCTCGCGGGTAATCAGGCCCAGTTCGCGGCGGGCCAGCTCGATGACCGTCTCGCGGGTGATGCCCATGAGGATATTTTCAGAAGGTGAGGGTGTAATCAGTTCACCATTGACGATCAGGAAAATGTTTTCCGCGCTGCCTTCGGAGACGTGTCCTTCATTGGTAAGCATGATGGCCTCGTCGTAGCCGTTCTGGAGCGCCTCGCTTTTGGCGAAAGCAGAATTGACATACGCGCCTGAGATTTTCGCGCGGGCTGGAATGGCGTTGTCGTCCACGCGCCGCCAGGAAGAAACGCCGCAGCGCATGCCGGTCAGCTCGACATAATTCCCCTGCGGCTCAGACGTAATAATCAGATCATTGGTCAGGCCATGGAGCTGCACGCCCAGGATCTCCTGATTCTTATAGGCCACCGGGCGCAGATAGACATCCTGGTGCTGGTCGTTGCGCCGGATCAGTTCCAGGCTCAACTCAACCAGTTCATCCACAGTATAGGGCAGCGACATCTGCAAAACCTGGCACGAGCGCAGCAGACGCTCATAGTGCTCACGCGCGCGGAAGAGATAGACCTGCTGCTCCTCGGCATTCCAATAGCCGCGAATTCCCTCGAAGCAGGAGGTGCCGTAGGCGAAAGCGTGGGTGCGCACCGGAAGGACGCCGCGCTCGGCGGGGAGAAACTCGCCATTCATAAAAAGTTCTTTTGCGTTCATTGTGTGATTATAGACAGCCTGTGCTATCTACCTTCCTGCCTTCCTTTTGTAATCGTTGTGAAATTCTCGCGCGGCCTGGATGCCGCCTGTCATCTGAGGTTCGGCAACTAGTAGACTGTCAAACTCCATCCGCAAAGTGCGCCGCCGCAGGCGGCGCGGGAAGAGGGGAAAGGCGGAGACACCCCGCTCCCTGGCAAAGGGCTGCCGCCCTCTGCACTCCTGCGTTGCTTGCCTTTCGTTTAAACGTCGCCAGCGTTTTCTCCAGGCGCGTTGGCTGGAAACCTCTGCACTCCTGCGTTGCTTGCCTTTCGTTTAAACCTTGACCAACTACTAGCGAGCGCCGCGTTTAGCGTCCGTTAAAATGGGCTTTGCGCTTCTCCGTTGAGGCGGCGATGCCCTCTCTGGCATCTTCGCTCTGGAAGAGAAGCTGCTGCAATTCGCGTTCAATGGCCAGGCTCTCCGAGAAGGAAACCTCCGAACCGGACTGAACCGAGCGCTTGATGCGTCCCACGGCTTTGGCGGCCTTATGGGGCGGACAGAAGGACTTCGCGTAAGCCATCACCTCGTCCCAGTAATGCTCTGGCTCGTAAATGTAATTAATCAGGCCAAGGTCCAGCGCTTCTTCAAAGCTGATCAGCTTGCCCTCGGTCATCAATTCGATGGCCTTGTTCTTGGGCAGGGCGCGGGCCAGGCGCTGGGTACCGCCAGTGCCGGGAAGCACACCCAGGTTGACTTCGGGCAGACCGATCTTGCTTTTGGGATCACGCCGGGCAAGGCGGATATCGCAGGCCAGGGCAATCTCCAGACCTCCGCCGACGGTATGGCCATTCAGAGCGGCAATCACCAGCTTGGGCGTTTGCTCCAGGCGGATCAAGGTCTCGTTGGCATGCAGACAAAAATAGTATTTAAAGGTCGGCGTCACCGCGTTGAGCATACTGATATCCGCGCCGGCACTAAAGAACTTCTCGCCCTCGCCGCGCAGAAGCAGCACATGCACGCTCTCATCGAAACGCGCCCGGAGAATCGCCGCATCGAGCTGGCTCATCATCTCATAGCTGTAAGTATTGGCGGGCGGGTTGGTCAGTTCGATGATCGCCACGCCCTCGGTGACAGTGTAGTTGACCAGTGTTCGTTCCTGTGTTGTCGTCATAAGACTTGTTCCTTTCGTTGGGAAAAACATCATTGTGATGACCGAGACAAGCTCTGGCCGGCATCCGGGGATGCCTCCTCTTCGTCGGGTGACTGCTCGTCTTTGACATGCTCAAAGGGAGTATGACAGGTCTGACAGTAGTATTGCAACGTCAACAGTTGCTGACCGAACAGAGCAAAGAGTTCGGTGTGCAGCGAACCACAATAGGGACAGGTGACGGGTCTGCCCTGCCAGTCAGGCGCAAAGGTTTCGCTCATAGCAGTTACTCCAGGCGTCTGCTGGCCGCCTGCCAGCGCGTCCAGGGCAAGGCCTGTCTCAGTTCCCAGCGTTTTTCGTCACCATTGAAAGTGACGGGCAGCGGCAAATCCAGCTCGCTCAGGATCGGCCCGATCTTCCGCAGGAAACGCGCGCGCAGTTCGTCAGGACTGGCATCAAGCATACCCTCCTGGCGCAGTTGCAGCACAGGCGCGTCATCAGGCGGACCAAACCAGCAGAGCGTTTCGTCCCAGATGCGCTGTAACGAAGCGATCAGCGTCGTGCGCACCGCGCCGCCCGCCCGTGTCAGGCGCCGCACCCAGCCCTCGCCGTGGACGAAATGCAGTTGCTCCTCCTGCATGATCTTGCGCGCCCGCTGGCGCAGCGGATCGTAGGTCGCGGATTGCGCGGCCTCGAAAAAGATGGTCAGGGCAGTGTCAATTAAAAAGTTGGTGGCCACAAAATCGCACCAGCCAGCAAAATCCTCATCCAGCACCGCCAGGTGATAGCGCAGCGTGCGCGTCATCGGCTCAATCTGCTCAGGCGCGGCCTCGGCCTGGACGAAATCCGCCAGCAGGGGATAGAGCGTGCGTGCGTGCCCCAGTTCATCCTGAGTCATAGCCGCCGCCGCCACTGCCGCTTCCAGAGCGGGCGCGCCATTGCACCAGTAGGCATAGCGCCGTCCAATGGCCTGCTTGTTGTCGGCCAGCGACGAGAGGAGGGCAAACAGGGCCGCGTGATCCAGTCGCTTTTCGATCATAGTACCTCCTCCAGCTCAGGATGCAATCACGGTCACAATGGCCTCGCGCGGAATCAAGACCATTTCGATCCAGCTAAACTCGTCGTAGATGCTGCGCGCGTAAACCCTGGCCAGTTCGACATCATCGGCCATGACGTTGCCGATTTCGTGCAGCGGCTCGTCATACCTGCGCCGCGCGTAGACCTGCCAGACATGGCTCTCATTCAGGGCGTTGCGCCTCTCCGACGCCTTTTCCTTTCCTGTAATCATGCCGATACTCCCCATGAACGCATGATGTCAATGCCCTCTTCGCTCAAACGGGCTTTGGTCCAGACCGGCTCCCAGACAATTTCAATGCGCACCTCGCGCACACCCGGCTCGCGCAGCAGACGCTCGCGAATATCATCCATGATAAAATCCATGGCCGGACAACCCATAGCCGTAAAGGTCAGCTTGAGGTCAACGACACCAGCCTCGACAGTCAGAGCCACAATCAAGCCCATATCCACGACGCTGATCGGGATTTCGGGGTCGGTCACATCGCGCAAGGCATCCCAGAGCGCCGGGCAAGAGGCGTCATCGCGCCGATGGGTTTGCAGCGAGGGATAGGCTGTCGTCATCACTGCGCCTCCTGCTCCAGCAGACGCACCATCTCGCGCTTTCCACGCTGGATCAGTGCCACAAAGCGCTCATTGGCGGGTCCGCGCGCCTTCCAGCGCGTCATCACATCTTCCCAGCTACACTGCCCCTCCCAGCGCTTATTTTGCGCGTCAAAATGCTGGGGGAAGGCGCAGTCGAGGACATAGGTCTGGCTCTCCTCGTCGAAATGAGCGGGCACCTGGATCTGCATCTTCTCACACAGCGGCACAGCGGTTTTCAGCCAGGTCTGACGCAATTGATCGTTGCTCTGCCCTTTCAATCCGTAATTGAGTTGCTCGCTGTGCTTCTTCAGCGCGTCCGGCAGACCGAACCACTCGACAGTTAGCAGAAACATCCAGTCAACCGCCTTCTGCATCTCCGCATGTCCCTCCGGCGTCTGGTTGAGCTTGCTCATGCCCTGCTCGCCGTGACGCAGGTGGAACGTCTCCTCTTTGTCCACCTTGACCAGGGCGCGTTTCCAGGGACCGAAGGTCGTGCTCTGGTAAACATCGCTGAGCAGGACATAGCCAGCGCGATCATAGAAGGCGTTGGCGAGGATCAGCTCCGTCCAGCTCTCCAGGGGGACATCAAAGGCATAGGGGTACTTGAAATGGCGAGGCTCGCGCTCAAAGATGAGTTGCTCGGTATCCACCCCCAGATCGCGCAGCAGACGATAGGCGATATGCGCGTGCCCCAGTTCGTCCTGAATAATGGCCAGAGCCGAGCCAAAATGATTGAGCGTCGGCGCGTGAACAGCCGCGTTATAGTACGCAGGCGCGCTGATCAGCTCGGTATCGGCAGAAACGGTCAGAATGCGTTTCATCCCCTCCAGATAGATGGGACTCATCTGTTCCACCGACTCGACCAGTTGTTGCTTACGCAAGCGGGCGACCAGAGCTTCTTCGCTTTGCAGGCCGCCGGGAGGAGAAAAAGGCATGACAATTCTCCTTATTCTGGACAGGCGCCGCCTCCGCGCGGCGCTTCGTATCTTCAGTATAGACGCAGAAAGCCATCTCTAGCAATCATGGCACTATTTTTCAACCAGTTAGTCGAATTTTACCCGATACAAACCCCAAAATCAAGGGCATAGACTTGAATTTCTTTTGACCATGTGGTAGAAATGAGCAAGAGAGCCAGCATCCAGGCGGGCATTGACAGGTCGGAAAATGAACCGTATGATACGAGCACTTCCAGAGCGACAAGAGCGAACGTGCCAGGCGGGGGCAAAAGATGAAACACCAGCAAACTGAGGGACAGGCCGAACATGACAAAGCAAAAAACGCGGGTCGGGGCAGGCGCCAGCGTTTAACTCAGCAAGCAATTGTCGCGGCGGCGGCGGAATTGTTCGCGCGTAAAGGCTTCGGCGCGACCAGCCTGGACGATATCGCCGAAGTGCTGGGGGCCAGCAAAGCCTCGCTTTATTACCACATCAAGAACAAAGAAGAGATTTTGCGCCTGATTTTCCTGACTGTGCTGACCGTCAGCGAGGAGCCGCTGCGCACGATTGTTGAGAGCGAACTGACGCCCCAGGAAAAGCTCTGCCGGGCCATTGAGCACCAGACCGCCGTGGCGGCAGATCGCTCGCCCGCCATGACCGTTTTTTACCGCGAGCAACCACATCTGACGGGTCCATTCGCCAGAGAAATTATTCTGCGAAAAAAAGTCTACGAGCGTTATTTTGAACGGATTATCGTAGAGGGGCAACAAACAGGCAGCTTTTTGCCCGAGGTGGACGCAAAAATCGCGGCCTTTGGCTTGCTGGGGATGTGCAACTGGCTCTCTCAATGGTACAGTGCAGGCGGACATTACACGCCCCGGCAGGTCGCCGCCATGTTTGAGCGCATGTTAGGCCAGGGACTGCTGGTAAAAAAGGTTTGAGAAAAGAAGAAAGGAAGCTGACCATGGATGTGACACTCACCGAGGCGCAGAGGATTCTCACGCCTCAGCGCATGGGTTTTCTGGCAGGCGGCCCCTATCCTTTTAC
>DASZXF010000124.1:0-14589 GCA_035546055.1 Ktedonobacteraceae bacterium | reverse complement strand
CCTGCCGGCACCTATGGTTATCTGGAGCCTGGCGAGCCGCTGATCTGGCTTTGCCGGGATCTTTCGCCTACCTTTCGCCGTTTTACCCTGGCTCATGAACTGGGTCACGTGGTTCTGCACAGCCATCTGCCGATTGGCCATGATTTGCCGCTGGAGGCGCGTGAACACTATGCGTTGCAGGATGAGCTGTCAGAAGAGTCGGATGATCCCTGCCAGGCTCAGGATGTGAGCGAGGAGGCGGGAGTGCTTTCTCAGCAGCAGGCGGAGGAATTGCTGGGACCGGGACTGGCCTATGATCCGCGTAGCCGGCGTGAACTGGCCGCCAATCTCTTTGCCGCCGAGTTGCTGATGCCGCTGGAGCGCGTCTGGGATCTCTACGTTGTGCAGGGACTTGCTCCTGACTTGCTGGCGGCGCGTTTTGGCGTTTCTCAGTCCGCGCTGTTCAATCGCCTGACTGGCCTTTTGAGCGAGGCGCCTGATTCCGTAATATCCGCCGCATCTGCCGCTGTTCCGGCGGAGCGGGAACAGCCGGAGAAGTCCGCGCCCATGGTGGAAGAGGCCGCGCAACCTGCTCCGGTGAAAAAAGTCTATGATGAGTTTCAGCAGGCCGCGATTCAGACGCCGACGCCGGCGCTGGTGGTGGCCGGCCCGGGCAGCGGGAAAACCAGTACGCTGATCGGGCGAGCGGAATATTTATTGCGGGTCGAGGGAGTTCGCCCTGAGCAAATCCTGGCTCTGACCTTCTCGCGTAAAGCCGCGCAGGAGATGCAGGAGCGTTTGCAGCAGATTCTGTCCGCTGGTCAGCAGGCGCCGACGATCAGTACCTTTCATGCCTTTTGCGCTGATCTGCTGCGTAATCACGGTCCGCGCGTGGGTCTGCGCCAGGATTTTGCCCTGGTTGATGATGCCGAGGGCTATTTTCTCCTGCGCGGCCTGGCGGGCAGTTTGCCGCTCAATCACTATCACAATCTTTTTGATCCCGGGGCGCCGTTCAGCGACTTCCTCAAGGCTATTTCGCGTGCCAAGGACGAACTGATTACCCCGGCTCGCTATCGTGAACTGGCCCTGGCCATGCTCGCCCGGGCGGCCAGCGCCGATGAGCAGGAAGCTGCTGAGCGTGCGCTGGAGGTCGCGGCAGTCTACGATTTGTATCAGCAGCGCCTGATGCAGCGCGGCGATAGCGATTTTGGCGGTTTGCTGATGCTGGCTGTGCAATTGCTGACCGAGCACGCGGATATCCGCGCCGCGCTTCACCAGCGCTATCAGCATATCCTGGTCGATGAATTTCAGGATATCAACCGGGCCAGCGGTATCCTGCTGCGCTTGCTGGCGGGCGAGAAACGGCAAATCTGGGTCGTGGGGGATGCGAATCAGGCCATTTATAGTTTTCGAGGAGCCTCACCGGCCAATATCGCCAACTTCCACGAAGATTATCCCGATGCGGTCATCCTGCCGCTCAGCCGTAATTATCGCTCACGGCCCGATATTGTCCACCTGGCCGATACGTTTAAGCACGCTCATCTTGGGCAGGACGAGCGCATTGGACCGGTGCAAACGGCGCGCACAGGCGAACATGAGCCGTATGTCACGCTGGCTATCGCCAATGATGAGGCCAGCGAATTGCGCGGACTGGTGCGCGATGTTCAGCGCAAACTGGCCGAGGGGTATAGCTGTCGCGATATTGTCGTGCTCTGCCGCACGCGGGCTATGGTGCGCAAGGTCACACGCGCCCTGGCCGGAGTTGGGCTGCCAGTCGGCGAGCGCACTGGCATGATGGAGCAGGAACACACCAGAAATATTCTCTCGCTGCTTCTACTGATGGTCAACAACAGCGGTATGGGTCTGCTGCGCGCCGCGCGTCTGCCCGCGCATCCCCTGGAACGCGCCGATGTCGAAGCGCTGCTCCTGGAGGCACGTCGGCGCCAGACCTCGCTGCTCGCCCTGCTGCTGCATGAAGAGGAGCCTTTTACCTTGAGTTCAGCGGGCGCGCAGGCGTGGAGACGGCTGGCGGCCATTGTCAAAAGTCTTTTGCGCAATAGCAGTTCGGTCTGGTCGCTGCTGGCTCGCTACCTGATGCTGGAAACGTCGCTGGTACGCGATTTATTGCTGGCCGGTGACGACGCGCAGGCGCAAACCATGCGCGCCGATTACGCCAGTCTGCTCCAGTTTGCCCACACCTACAGCCAGCGTTTGCAAGAAGAAAAACGCCAGCTTACCACTCGTCCTGATGTTGCTGAGATGATGAGCACCAGTGATGTCCAGGAAGCGGAGGGAGAGGCCGACGAGTCCGAGGAAGGGGCAGACGAGGCGCCAGATCTGCAAGAGCAGATTCGCGGTTTTCTGGATTATCTCCAGATTTTGCTGAGTTTGCGTCAGGAAATTACAGAGAAACGCGAGGAGAGCGGCGAAGCAGCGGAGGCGCCGGAACTTTTGCGCGTAATGACCGTTCACGCCAGCAAGGGGCTGGAGTTTCCCGTGGTCTATTTACCCGGGCTGGCCAAAGGGCGTTTTCCGCTAACGAAACGCTATAATCCCACGCCTCCGCCGGCTGGCATGCTGCCGGTAGAGGCCGAGGGCGAGAACGCCCATGAAAGCGGCGAAGCCTGTCTGTTCTACGTTGGCACCACGCGGGCGCGCGATCAGCTCATTCTCAGCCACAGCGAGCGCTATGGCAAGCAGAAGGCCAGCCGCTCAAAATACATTGATGCCCTGATTGTGGGCTTGCCCGCAGATCGCGTGCGGCGGATAATCTGGAGCGCGGAGGTGGACGAGGAAGGCGCAAGCGCCGTTGACGAGCAAGCGGAGATCCTCGCGCCCACGCAGCCGAGCCAGGAATTTATCGCCGCCATGCAGCCGGCCATGCCCAGAGTCGGACAGATCGAGGACTATCTGGTTTGTCCGCGCCGCTATGCCTATAGTACCATCTACGCTTTTCGGCGCGATGACGGCACTTTTTTGCCCTTCTGGCAGGCCAGCGAAGCGACGATGCAAGCCCTGGTGCGGCGTGAAGAGAAGCCTGAGCCTGGCGAGGCGGCGGAACTATTTCAGCACCACTGGCAGGCACACGGCGACCAGGATGGGCCGTTCGCGCAGCTCTATGAGCAGCATGGACGAGAGGTCGCGGCCAGGCTTGAGCGTCTCTTGCGCGATGCGCAAAGCGGCGACTGGCAACTGCGGCAGACTCTGGCCGTTGACCTGAGCGGACATAAAGTCGAGGTGACAATTGATCGCATTGAAACGCCTGGCGAGGAGCAGGAACCGGCCAGATTTGTGCGCACACGCTACGGCAAAAGCAAAAGCAAGCCCACTCCGGGTATGCGCGAACTCCTCTATGTCCACGCCAGCCGCCAGCACCACGCCGGGCGCGACGTAGTGCTGCAAACGCATAATTTGAGTACCGGCGAAACGCATGAAGTCAAAGTTTCCGCGCGCAAAGAGGAAAGCCTGCTCAACGACTTCGAGCGAGCCATGAGCGGCATCAAAAGCCAGGATTATACCCCGAAGCCGGACACCTATGTTTGCTCTACCTGCCCGTTTTATCTGATCTGCCCGGCTTGAGAAAGAGGTAGCCGGACGCATCTCTTGGCAAAGATGCGTCCGGCTATAACGCGCCTATCCTTTAAAAATATGGGAAGCGAGGGATTACGCCTTCACGGGAGTGCGCTCCTGCTCGCTTATCACAGGCGTATCGCCGGAAATTTCCTCCAGCGAGCGCCCGTTTGGTTCAGGCAAGGTGAACAGGGTCAGAACAAGGCCAACGAGGGCGACGATAGCCGCGAAAGCCATTGCTCCCTGGATGTGGAACTCTGCCAGCAGGTAAGGAAAAGCAAACGCGCCGATGAAAGCTCCGACCTTGCCTAAGCCAGCGGCGATACCGTGGGCGGAACTGCGCACCCTGATCGGAAAGATTTCAGCCGGGTAAACAAAGGTCGTCGTGTTCGGACCCCACTCTGTAAAGAGATAGCCAACTCCGTAAAGCGCCAGGAATGGCATCGTCAGGCTACTCAAGGCCGGAACCAGGGCGATCAACGCGTAGCTCAGAGCCATAACTCCAAAGCCCATACACTGAATAGCTTTGCGGCCCATGCGGTCAATCGTCAACGCAGCCAGGATATAGCCAGGCAATGCTGCTATCAGGAAAATCAGCAGCATATAGACCATATTTGTCACCTGGTCAGTGTGAGAATTGAGCATCTTTAAGATCAGCGTATTGGAAGTCGTGCTCCCATAATATGCTATATCCAGCAGAAACCAGGCTCCTGCTGTGCCGATAATCCAGCCCAGGTAGCGCCGGGAGAGCAGCAGCGAGAAAGGGGATTTTTGTGTCTGGGACTTGACCTGTTTCCCCTTCTGAGGGTTTTTTCTACTGGCTGAACCATGCGTGACATGATTCGCTGTTTGCGCAGCCGCTTCCAGATCCCCATGCATCATCAGGGCGAAGCGGGGCGTCTCCGCGATGCTGCGGCGCAGGTAGAAGGTGGCGAGAGCTGGAACGGCGCCCAGGCCGAGCATCAGTCTCCACGTGAGATCCTGCGAGAAGCCAGAGGTGAGCAGAACAATCGCCACCAGTGGTCCCAGGATCAGGCCAAGACCCTGCATCGAGAAGACCATGGTGATCAGCTTGCCGCGATCTTTCCGGTTGGCGTACTCGCTCATCAGCGTGGCGCTGAGAGGATAATCACCGCCAATACCCAGGCCCATAATTAAGCGGAAGGCCAGCAGCCAGTAGATATTGGGCGAGAGAGCCGAGAGGATAGACCCGATGGCTAACACGAGAAGGGTCAGGCCGTAAATCTTATGACGGCCAATGCGGTCCGCCAGGCGACCGAAGACGAGCGAGCCAAAGGCTGCTGCCAGGAGTGAAACACTATTGATCAGCGCGATTTCCAGCGCATTCAGTTGCCAGAGCGGAATGAGGATTGAATTCACCACGCTGATAATAAACAGATCATACGCGTCTGTGAAGAAGCCCATACCAGAGGTGATCATTGCTTTCCAGTGAAAGCGAGAGAGGCGGCTGTTATCAAGCTGGTCGAGAATTTCCTGCGCTGAACGCGGGGCTGTATGCTGTTCTAGCCCACCATACGACTGCTTCGTGTCCTCAACTATCATAAAGGACGTAACTCCTTGCTAAAAGGATAGGTTTTCATCTCACAAAAATTCATCAATATGATTGTAGCCTTCTTGTGTTATGGGAGTGTTAAATCAGGGTTAAATAAGGCTGAAGTTGGGTAAGAAAACGCTGAGAAAGCGGCCAGACGGGCGCAATGAAGGTTCTATCGATATATATCATCGTGTTTCTGTATGTCTTATGGATGCCTGTATGATTGCGGAGGCCGAGACCATGATCAGCTTTTCCCTGGTGCCCGGAGAGGCGCATTTTTTCTGTTAAATGGCCAGACTTATCCCTGCGGCATTTTTTAACAGAGATTTAACTGGCTTTAACCTATCCATAAAGATGGTTTAATTCCCCGGTGCTATTTTATGAATGCGACGGTGAGGAGAACAGAGAAGCCGTTGCGAACCGCAGCGAAAATAACGCATGCGCTTATGTTAAGGAAACAAAGCAGGAGGATGTATGTTCAAACCACGGCGCTACTCGCTTTTGATAGGATTGGCAGTAGCACTTACTCTTCTTATTTCTGCTTGCGGCGGTGGCAGCACCGGCGCCGGCTCTACTACTCCGACAAGCGCTCCCAGTACGCTGGGTACGCCTGGCCAGACCACCTGTATTTCTGGTAGCCTGGTGGCCAGCGGATCGACTGCTCTGGCTCCTCTGGTGCAGGCCGTGGCGCAAAAATATCAGAGCGCTTGCTCTGGCGCGCATATCACGGTGAATCTGGGAGGAAGTAAAACCGGCTTGAGCCAGGTCGAAGCTGGGACCGTGGGGGTTGGCAACTCGGACATCTTTGCTGACAAAACGACGCAGGCTGATCTGGTCGATCATCAGGTGGCCGTTGTGATCTTTGGGATTATTGTCAATGCCAAAGTTGGTGTGAAAAATCTGACCACCGCTCAGATTCAGGGGATCTACGCCGGTACCTATACCAACTGGAAGCAGGTTGGTGGCCCTGATATGAAAATCGTGGTCGTCAGTCGCCCGGCCAGCTCCGGTACACGCGCGACCTTCCAGCAATATGTGCTGGGCGGGCCTGAAAAGGTCAGCGGTCCGGCCAGCCTGACCACTGACAGCACCGGTACGGTTGTGACCAACGTAGCCCAGACGGACGGCGCCATTGGCTATGCATCCACCGGCCCGGCTAAGAAGAACACCGCTATCACCATTATCTCGATTGACGGGAGCGAGGCGAGTGCGGCCAATTGCGAGAGCAACACCTACAAATTCTGGAATATCGAGCACATGTACACTAAAGGGCAGCCGAGTCAACTGGCTCAAGCTCTGATCGATTACATGGCGAGCAGCGATGCTGCGAGTGTCGCCGCCGATCAGGATTTCATTCCTCTGGGGCAAATGCAGCCTTCGGCAGTGCAAGCTCACCAGCCCGCGTAATCTCGCTGGTTGGGCGAAGGTACTGTGTTCATGACACGGCGCAGCCTGAAATGAACACGGTACCTTTACTCATCTCGCATGGACAGGATGAATTACCAGGAAGGAGCGGGACAGTGCAGTATAGCCAGCGAGCGCGCTTGTTTGACCGGATAGCACGTATCATTTTCTTTTTGTGCGCCATTTTTCTCGTGATTGTCATTCTCTCTGTCATATTTTTCATTAGCTCAAAAGCTTTTTCCGTCTTTTTTGAGCACAATGGTACGGACATCAAAACCTTTTTCACCGTTGATAGCTGGGATCCCACCGGGGCGAACGATCCCACGGGCAATGCAATACCAACCTTCGGGGCGGCTGGCCTCATCCTTGGCTCGGTCATCACGACATTTGTCTCCATGATCATTGTGACTCCGCTCGCGCTGGGCACGTCCGTCTTTTTTGCTGAGATGGCTCCGGCGTGGCTGGTGCGCTTTTTAAAGCCGCTGATTGAAATTTTTACCGGGGTGCCATCCGTGGTCATCGGGGTTCTGGGGCTGACTGTGCTGGTGCCCTTTTTAGCCAGGCTGGCAGCGCCGCTCACCAATAATCTGCCCACCGCAGGTTACGGCTGGGGAGCGGCTATTCTTGTGCTGGTCATCATGGTCTTGCCGACCACGCTGAGCATTGCCATTGATGCGATGCATGCGGTGCCCCCCGGGGTGCGTGAGGCCAGTCTGGCCCTGGGATCAACACGCTGGCAGATGATGTGGAAAGCCATTATTCCCGCCGCCGGCAGCGGTCTGGGTACGGCGGTCGTGCTGGGCATGGCCAGGGCCATTGGTGAAACGCTGGCGGTGGCGCTGGTCTTACAGGGAAATAGCTTACCGCAGAAGCTCTGGTCGCTGGCGGCCTTTTTCCAGCCCAATGTTAACATTACTATGGTCATTGCGCGCGATTTCGGCGAAACGTCCGGGGTAGCGCAGGATGCTTACTGGACTCTGGCCTTTATTCTTCTGGTCATCTCGTTCCTCTTCATCTGCGTGAGCCGTTATCTAGCGAGCAGGAGTGTATATAAATGAGCATCCCATCTACCTCTCAGGCGCTGAGTGCAGCGTCCACTGATATGCAGGCGGTGCGGCGAGCCAGGTTGATTCGTCGCCTGCATCGGGGCAACGCTATCGCGGGCAGCGTGCTCTGGCTAATCACCATCCTGGTAGCGGTTGTCTTCGTAGCGATTATTCTCAATCTTGTCTGGACGGGCCTGCCAACCCTCCTGAGCGCTGATTTTTATGGGACCGGCCCGCTAGGCATTGCCCCCGAACTGTTCAATACCTTTTATATTCTCATTCTAACCGAAATCTTTCTTTTCCCGATCTCGTTAGGGGCGGCTATTTACCTGGTGGAGTATGCCCGGCAGGGACGGTTGACGACTGTGATCCATTTTGCTGCCGAAACCCTGGCCGGCGTTCCCTCGCTGGTGCTGGGTATGTTTGGCTTTCTGGTTTTCAGCTCATATGCCCATCTGAGCATCAGCCGTATCGCGGGTGCTCTGACCCTGCTCTGTCTCAATTTTCCACTCGCGCTGCGCCTGTTTGAAGATGCGCTCGCTACTGTGCCGCGCGAACTGCGTGAAGGGGGACTGGCGCTTGGGGCGACCCGCTGGCGCACAATTCGCACAGTGGTGCTGCCTTCGGCTTTGCCGGGATTGATTACCGGTCTGATCCTGACGGCTGGCAAGATTATTGGTGAGGCAGCCGCTCTGCTGTTCACCATGGGTCTGTTTAACCCGGCTGATGTGTTTACGCTTGATCCGACGCTGGCCAGCGATACGCTGACGACGCGTCTGTACTATCTCAAGGGGGTAGGTGCTGGTTCGACAAGCCTGACTTCGGCGCAGGAAACCGCCCTGGCTGCCGGGATCTCGGCTGTGTTGATCCTGCTTCTGCTGCTGATTAATCTGGCCGCTCGCGCTGTCGGGCGCGTTATTCAGCGCAAATTGACAGCGGCGTAGGCCACACTTGTATGCATTTATCCACAGCCACGTCCTGGCGATGTGCCAGGGATGGTTAGCGCAAGATAAGGAGAGTTATCTCATGAATACGTCGTTCGAGACAACAGGAAACGCTCCGCTGTCACTTTCAGAGAACGCGAGCATTTTTTCGCGTAAAGTCGCTCGTAGCGGCCATATCTCGTATGAGGGTCGTCCCTACTTTATCAGCAAAGCCCTGGCCGGGCGTTATATTCGGTTGATCGTGCTGGCTGATCGCCTGATTGTGGATACCGCCATCCCTTTGCATAAAGAGTATCCGCTCGTATAAGATATCAACCAGGAGGAGGGCACGTATCCTGAGCGTGTTGTTCCTGGTGAAGCAAGGTGTAGTCAGGGTACACACCGTAAGAAAAGGAGAGCTTATGGAGACCCGTTTGAACCAGCCGGGGCCGCTGTCATCCCGGCCTGAGCAGGAGGGAGAGGCGCTGGCCGGGCGAGAAGACGCCGTTGAGAGCCCTGTGCCGGCGGCAGAGCCAGCTCAGCGCTTTAATGCCAGTGCGCCTTTGAAAATAGATGTGAAGCAGGTGAACTTCTTCTATGGTCCGAAGCAGGCTTTGTACGAGGTGACGCTGCCCATTCGCGAACGTCAGACCACCGCGTTAATTGGTCCATCGGGCTGCGGCAAATCGACCTTTCTGCGCACATTGAACCGCATGAACGATCTGATCCCGGCCACGCGCACCGAGGGCGAGGCGCTCATGGATGGCTTTAATATCTACGCCCGCTCAACCGATGTTGTTGGTCTGCGCCAGCGTGTCGGCATGGTTTTTCAGCGCCCGAACCCTTTTCCCAAATCGATCTATGATAACGTCGCGTATGGCCTCCAGATTCAAGGGAAATCGCGCAGCTTTATTGAGGAGCAGGTGGAAAAGAGCCTGCGCGGCGCGGCGATCTGGGATGAGGTCAAAGATCGCTTGAAGCAGTCGGCTCTCGGCCTTTCGGGCGGACAGCAACAACGCCTGTGCATTGCTCGTGCGCTGGCCGTGCAGCCAGAAGTGCTGCTGATGGATGAGCCATGCTCTGCCCTGGACCCGATTGCCACCCTCAAGATCGAAGAGTTGATTACGCAGCTAACAGAAGAGTATACTATTGTGATTGTCACGCATAATATGCAACAGGCGGCACGTGTATCACAGTATACCGGCTTCTTTTTGAGCGGAAAGCTGATAGAATATGCTCCGACTGTGGAACTGTTCAAACGCCCAAAGCGTAAAGAGACCGAAGACTATATCAGCGGGCGTTTTGGTTAAACCTGCTGAGGGGTGGCTGGAATGTTTGCCGGAGAGAAGATATGGGTAATAAGATACTGGTTGTAGACGATGAAGTGGTGCTCCTGGAGACCATTGTATATAATCTCGAACTGGCTGGCTATCAGGTATATACAGCGGCTGATGGCGCGAGTGCCCTGGAAATGGCGCATCGCGAGAAGCCGGATCTGATGATCCTGGATCTGATGCTGCCAGTAATAGATGGTCTTGAGGTTTGCCGCCAGTTGCGTCGGGAAGATGATACTGCCGGGATGCTTATTCTCATGTTGACAGCGAAAAGCGATGAGATCGATAAAGTGGTCGGGCTGGAGGTTGGCGCTGATGATTATGTGACCAAGCCTTTTAGCAAGCACGAACTGCTAGCGCGCGTGCGTGCGCTTCTGCGCCGCCAGGGCAAGATTGCCATCGCTGAGAACTCCAGCGACGACCAGCAGACACCCCGGCGTGTTCCGCGCACCCTGATCTGTGGACCGCTTGAGATGAATCTGGATGGCCGGCGGGTGTATCGTAGCGGCCAGGAGATCGATTTGCAGCCCAAACAATATGAGCTTCTCAAATGCCTGATGCAGAATCGCGGCACTGTGCTTACCCGCGACCAGCTTTTGCAGAACGTCTGGGGCTATGACTACGCGGGCGATACGCGTACCGTTGATGTCCATGTGCGCTGGCTGCGGGAAAAATTAGAAGAAGATCCGGCAAATCCAAAACTGATCCAGACAGTGCGCGGCGTGGGCTACTGTTTGCGCATCTGAGCCTCTTTCTGACTGAAAAAGCGAGAACGTGGACGTTATTCCAGTCCACGTTCTCGCTTTTTTTGTGAGATGCGCGAGCGAAGGCCGCCTGGTAGTCTTTTATGCTCTTGCTTCAGGCGTTCTTTGCGGTTATGCTGAAAGGGAAATTTCAGCTTTATTGATGAGGAGGAGCGAGCTATGCAGGTTGCCAGAAAACGTCCTTTGACGGTCAGGTTGCGGGGTCTGGTGTTGCTGGGTCATCCCGGGCCTGTGCTTTTCCATGCTATCGCGGTGACGGTGTTCGCGCTGCTGGCCGCGTGGCCGCGTCCTGTCTGGTGGGTATTGCTGCTGCTCATCGGAGCGCATACCGCCATGCAACTGGCAATCGCTGTGTTTAACGATTACTGCGACCGCAAGAGAGACGCACTGGGCAAGCCTGGGAAGCCGATTCCCGGAGGGCTGGTGACACCCCGTGAAGCGCTGCTGGCTGGCTGCGTTTTGCTGGCGCTGATGGTGATATTGCTGGCGCCATTGCCGCCGCTCTCCTGGCTGCTGACCCTGGGATACCTGGCGCTGGGCATGGCCTATAACCTGGGCCTCAAGTCCACGCCTTTCAGCGGACCTGTCTTTGCCCTGGCTATGCCGCTGATTCCTCTCTATGCCTTTGCCAGCGTGGGGCGCGGACTCAATGCGCTGGCCTGGCTGCTGCTTATGGGGGTGCTGCTGGGCGTGGCCCTCAACCTGGCGAACTCTCTGCCGGACCTGGAGGAAGACGCGCGGACCGGTGCCAGAACCCTGGCTGTGGTTTTGGGGCTCAGGAACTCGTTTCTCCTCAGCGAGAGCTTGCTGATCCTGGACGCTCTCCTCATCCTCATTTTGCACCTGAGCGGTGCGCAGCGTATGCCGCCGCTGGTGCTGGTCCTGACCCTGCTCGTGAGCGGACTGCTGCTCGCTATCCTGCTCATCTTCACGGGTCCACACAAAGCCCGCGCCACGCGTAAACTTTTCTTTTATCTGACCGTCCTGATCTGTCTTGTGCTGGCCGGGGGCTGGCTGATAGGAGTATTAATCTGATGTTGCCCCTGCGTTTAACCGCCCTGGAATGGGTCTTGAGCCGCCTGAATCTTCTGCCCACTCCGCTGATGGATACCCCCCTGGCGCCGGGCATCGCCAGGGCTTTGACCACCGCCTGCGAACTGGGTCTGTTTGACGCCCTCAACGAGCGGGCCATGACTCTGGACGAACTGGCCGCGCGCCTGGCATGCCAGCCACAGGGACTGCATTTTTTGCTCCAACTCTTACAGGTCGCGGGCTATGTGCGCCTGAGCGGCGGGCGCTATCGCAACCGGGCGGTCGCGCAGCGCTGGCTCAGCCAATCATCCAACCTCAACATCGCGCCGTACATCGTCCACGCTCCCGACATCATCGCCATCTGGGAGCATTTGCCGGAAGTCGTCAAAAAGAACAACGCGCCCGTACACATGCCGTATGAAGACGATAGTTCTCTGCCAGAAGTGCAGGCCGCGCTGGAACGCCACTATGCCGGTCTGGCCGCGCTGGCGCTGGTGCTGGGGCGAGAGCTGATTTACCGGGCGCGTTTGCCGGAAAAGGCGACTCGTCTGCTCGATGTAGGGGGTTCGCACGCGGCCTATAGCATTCTCTTCTGCCGTAAATACGCGCAACTGCGTGCCACTATCGTTGACCTGGCGCCGGGCATCGCGGCGGGCAAGCGTACCGCCGAGCAGACCGGCATGAGCGAGCGCCTGGACTTTGTTTGCCAGGATATCGTCAGAGATCCATTCCCGGCTGAATTTGAGCAGAGCTTTGATGTGGCCTGCTACTTCCATATCGCCCATCTTTTGCCGGCGGAAATCAACGAACAACTGTTGGCGCGTGTCGCGCGCTGTCTCAAGCCCGGTGGACTCCTGATCTATGTTGACCAGCTCACCGACCAGGGGCATTTCTCACATCTGGGGACCGCCATGGTCCAGCTCATGGCCCTGACCGTTAGCGCTATCGGAGGTACCTGCTATCCTCTGGCCACCGTCAAAGCCTGGCTGGAGAGGGCTGGCTGCGACCATGTGCGCCGCCACCGGCTGCTTACGCCGGGCGCGACCATGGTCACAGCGAGGAAAAAAGCCGTCAATTAACGATCTGATTGCCGCCATTGCTGCCGTGGTCCTCATTCACCCCTTCGTTATACCCCTGGTTGCCGCTATTGTACTGATTATAGCCAATAGAAGTCACATAGTTGTGGCTGTAGCTATTGCCAGAGAAGAACTGACGGGTATGTAGATGAGCATGAGACAAGTGTCGATTCAACAGCTCATTGCCAGCATTGCCGCCGTAATTCTGATTATGGCCGCGATTATGGCCCTGGTTGCCACTATTATTTTGATCATGACCACGAAATGTCAGGTGATTGTGGCTGTAGGCATCCCCGTGGTAATACTGATCGTGACTCTGCCAGCCGCGTGGATGCCAGCGAGAGGGAGTAGTCCGCAGCATCACAGCCGCCGGAGTGTGACGAACAGTCACATGGCGAGAAGCCGCAGAAGCAGGCCGCGCCCCATAAGCCAGAGACAGCAGCGCAATCGCAGTCCCCAGCAGAGCCAGCGAAAACCATTTTTTCATAAAAGCACCTCCTCCCTTCCAGTCTACGCAATTGAAGAAACGCCGGAAATTCTAGCGAGGTGTGAGTTTGGGTAAACAGAGTCCAGAGGAACTGCCTCTGGCGGGTACCGGCGTGCCCCCGATTTTTTCACCCTTCATGTGAAACCCCCAGGCCCGTTATTGAGCCTTTTGACGATCAGCTCTTTGTTCTCTCATGGAGGTCCAGGTATAGTGTGAGCTTGATGTGATCTGCTTCTGTCAATCCAAGCGCTCCAGGCTCTCTTTCTACCCTCCAATCTTGCATCTGTGTTGTACTGTAGAGGCATGATCCAGAAAAAGCCTGGCCAGCCTGGATCGGAGATGCATGCATGCAACCTCCTGTGAGCTTTGCCAAAGCCTGAAGTAGGTTTTCACCTGCCCAGGCTCCCTGTTCTTGACAGTAGAAGAGAGCGGGGGAGGGAGAAGCAGCGGGAGGAGAAAATTTCTCATTGGATGAATGATACAGTGAAAACGACAGAGGGTAGACCAATGATGCACGCAGCAACAGTATATGCGACACTCGATGACTGGATCGCACGCGAGACGATCTCATGCTCGCTCACTTCTCGCTCGGACTTCAACGCCGCCGTTGATGCGGTGGCCAGTTCGCTTGACGACGCGGTAACCTTGCTTGGCTTTGGGGAGGCACTTCATGGAGGGGAAGAACTGCTGGCCTTGCGCAATCAGCTCTTTCAGCGCCTTGCCGAGGTCCATGGCTACAGCGCCATTGCCATTGAGAGCAGTTTTCCTCGGGGACCCGTTGTCAACGAATACGTGCTTGGCCGTGGTCCGGCGGCCTATGAGGCGGTGCAGGATACTGGTTTTAGCCATGGTTTCGGAACATTTGAAGCCAATCGCGAACTGGTCGAGTGGATGAGACAATACAATGCTAATCCAGCGCATCAGATGAAACTCCAGTTCTATGGTTTTGACAGTCCGACCGATATGGCCGCAGATAGTCCCCGCCAGACGCTCTACTTTGCGCTTGATTACCTTCAATCAGTTGATGAGGCCAGCGCCCGGGAGTATCGAAGCCGTATCGAGCCACTGTTGGGACAGGACGCGGCCTGGGAGAATCCAGCTGCTGCGCTCGACCCGACTCAGGCGGTAGGTCGATCACCAGAGGCAACCACGTTGCGGATCGAGACAGAGAACCTGATTGCAGAACTGCGCGTGCGTCGTCCCGAACTGGTCATCAGGAGCGATGAGAGCCGCTACCTGGAAGCCGTCCACTATGCTGTGATGGCTCGGCAGCTCTTACACTATCATGTTACATTGGCGCAAACATCCCAGAAACGCCAGGCCATCCTGCTAGGTATCCGTGCCGCCATGATGGCGGAGAATCTGGCGTACATCGTCTCCCGTGAACAGGATCGAGGTAAAGTTCTGGTTTTTGCTCAC
>DASZXF010000123.1:0-4333 GCA_035546055.1 Ktedonobacteraceae bacterium | reverse complement strand
TGCCCGGCCAATCCATCTGTTACACGCCGATGCTCGGTGATGGCCCCAGTCAGTCCACGATTGCGACTGGCATCTACTGTAGTTATGGCTGTAATGCCCCGGTCGTTACCAAAGCGTTTTAAAAGCGCCTGGTACTCCGCCAGGGGTCAGTAAAAGGCCTCGCATATGAGCGAAGGGAGAGACACTACCAGATATGGCAGTGCCTCTCCCTTCGCTTTATGAAATAGCTCACCTGCCCTGGCCTGACAGGCACCGGTCGTGCTGCTCGCCGCCTACACGCCGGGCATATCAGCCCAGTTGCGGATATATTTGAGAATGGTGCTGGCTCCGGCTTCTTCGTAGCCGCGCATGAGATGGCGGGCGCCGGTGATGACTTTGATGCCGCGCGGTCCTTTGCGCTGTTCTACAAAGGGTTCGAGCTTGTAAAGCGGGCAGATTTCGTCAAACTCGCCGGTAACAAAGAGTTGCGGGCGATCAAAGCGCTCGAAGGCTTCAGGAAAGCCGCCCAGGGTAGCGCGATAGAGCGGCAGGCTGACGGCGACGACGGTGCGCACGCGGGGATCATAGGGCGCGTAGGTCAGGGCCATATAGGCGCCGAAAGCATGGCCAACCAGGCAAACTTTGGAGGGGTCTGCGCCCGGCTGGGTCAGCCCGCAATCAACCGCGCCCGCGATGTCCAGCGGCTCCATACGCCCATCGGTCTGCTGCCCCTGACTATGGCCGACACCACGAAAGTTGTAGCGCAGGGCGATGATACCATTTTCCGCCAGTTTTCTGGCCGTGGCCACCAGCAGCGAGTCGCTCATATCGCTACTGGCCGGCTGGGGATGACAGAGAACGACAATGGGCGCCTTTTCTGGTGAAGCCGGGGCGTGAACAACGCCCTCCAACTGAAAAGATGGGCGTCCTCTGCTCGGGAAAGTAACGGGTTTTTCACTGGCTGCTGGTGATGAGGTCATGTTATTTCCTCGCTTGGCTGGACAGTTTCCGTTGTTCTGTCCTGTATCTTATCGCAGCCGCATCCTTACGTCAACAGGTGATAACCTTTCTATCTACAGACACTATGTATGGCTACTCTTGAACTCTGCCTTCGTTATCTCGTACAATGACCGGGACAACTTCATAGTTCTCTCCTAGTGCCACTTTCTAACCCGAACAGACAAGGAGAATTGACTACCATGACACAACGCGAAGCAGTTATTGTTTCGGCTGTCCGCACGGCGATTGGCCGGCGCAATGGGCGGCTGAAAGACTGGCATTCTGTGGACCTGATGGCCCAGGTGCTTAACGAAGTCGTGAAACGCGCAGGCATTGACGCCGGACTGGTAGATGATGTAATTGTTGGCTGCGTGAGCCAGGTGGGTGAACAGGCGCTGAACCTGGGTCGCAACGCGGCGCTGGCCGCTGGCTTCCCTGAGTCAGTACCCGGGACAACGGTGGACCGCCAGTGCGGTTCAAGTCAGCAGGCGATTCATTTCGCGGCGCAGGGCGTGATTAGCGGGGCGTATGATATCGCTATCGCTGGCGGGGTGGAGTCGATGACGCGCGTGCCGATGGGCTCGAATTCACAGGGACCGGGCGCGCCGTTTGGTCCACTGATGAAGGAACGCTATCACAATGGCCTGGTTCACCAGGGCATCAGCGCGGAACTGGTTGCGCAGAAATGGGAGATTACCCGCGAGGAACTGGATATTTTCAGCCTGGAGAGCCACCGCCGCGCGGCCCGCGCGACCGCCGAGGGACGTTTCGCCAGCCAGATTGTGCCGATTCCGGTCAAGGATGAGGAGGGCAATACGCTCCTCTTTGCACGCGACGAGGGCATTCGCGCCGATACCAGCCTGGAGAAGCTGGCCACCCTCAAACCCTCTTTCAAACCCGATGGCCTGATTACCGCCGGCAATTCGTCGCAGATTAGCGATGGCGCGGCGGCTGTGCTGATTATGGAACGCGCGACCGCCGAGCGCCTGGGCGTGAAGCCGCGTGCCCGCTTTGTCTCGTTCGCCCTGGCCGGCGATGATCCCATTCTGATGCTGACGGCGCCGATTCCCGCCACCCGCAAGGTACTGGAAAAAGCGGGAATGACGATTGAGCAGATGGATTTGCTGGAATTGAATGAGGCCTTTGCCAGCGTGGTACTGGCCTGGGAAAAGGCGATGGGCGCGGACCACGCGAAGGTAAATGTGAACGGCGGCGCGGTGGCGCTGGGTCATCCCCTGGGCGCTTCGGGAGCGCGCATTACGACGATGCTGCTGCACGAGCTGGAGCGCAGCGGCGGACGCTTTGGTCTGCAAACCATCTGCGAAGGCGGCGGGACGGCTAACGCGATGATTATCGAAAGGATCTAAGCTCTATGCTGAATTTTGCCCCAACGGAGGAGCAAGAGGAGATTCGCAAGCTGGCTCGCAGTCTGGCCGAGGAGCAGTTGCGTCCCCATGGACGTGAGGCGGAGCGCTCGGCCAGCGCGCCGGAGAGTGTCCTGCGCACGCTGGCCCAGACGGGCCTGACCACGCCTTTCCCCGAAGCCCTGGGTGGTTCCGGTCCGCTTGAGGCGGTGACATACGCGCTGATCGCGGAAGAATTAAGCTTTGGTGATGGCGCGCTGGCTATGCATGTGCTGGGTTCGCTGCTTGGTCCGGTGGCGGTGGCGCTGACGGGCAATGAGCAGCAGCAACAGGCCAATATCGCGCCTTTTTGCGATGAACAACGCGGCTACACCCACAGCGGCAGCCTGGCCTTCGCCGAACGCACCGGCGGCTATACCCTGGAGGAGATCACTACGACGGTGCGCAGAGAGGGCGAGGACTGGCTGATCAATGGGACGAAGCGCGATGTGCTCCACGGCGCGAGTTCCAGACCGCGCGTGCTGCTGGCACGTCTGGAGGGTACGTCAGGCCTGGAGGGACTCTGCGCGCTGCTGATTCCCGATGGAACGCCGGGGTTGCGGATAACGCCGGATACGCACAAGCTGGGCCTGAACGCGGTTCCCAGCGCTGCGCTGAGCTTTGAGAATGCGCGGGTAGCGGCGGACAATCTGCTCGGCGTGCCGGGCGATGTGGGCGTGATGCGGGCGGCCACGCTCTACCAGCTGCTGCGGGCGGCTGTGGCCTGTGGAAGCGCGCGCGCTGGCCTGGAATACGCCTCGGCCTACGCCCGCGAACGTATCGCCTTCGGACGGCCCATCGCCTCGTACCAGGGCATTGCCTTTATGGTGGCCGAAATGGCCATGAAGCTCGACGCGGCCCGCCTCTACCTCTGGCGCGCGGCGACGAGCTGGGATAAGGGCGTGGAACCGGCCCAACTGGTACGCGAGGCCGAAGCGGCGCAGGCCCAAGCGGTGAAAATGGCGAAGGCGGCGACCATCGATACCATCCAGATTCTCGGAGGCGCGGGCTTTATCCAGGATCACCCGGCTGAGATGTGGGTGCGCAACACGGCAGCACTGGACTGAGGAGCGAACTATGATCGATTTTACTCTGACCAGGGGTCAGCAGACGGCCCGCGAATACGCCCACCAGGTCGCGCTGGAAGAGATGCGCCCGATCTCACTGGAGTGTGACCGCACAGAGAAGATTCCTCAGAGCTTTTTTGTCAACATGCAGAAGCGCTTCTGGGGCGGCGCCGCCGCGCAGGGTCGTCAGCAGGCCCGGGAGGACGAGGAGCGCCAGGGCAACGTCTACTCGGTGCTTTCCCAGGAGGAGATGGCCTGGGGTGACGCGGCCCTCTCAACCGCCATTCCGGGTCCAGGTCTGGCCGGACCGCCGATTCTGTCGCAGGGCACGCCGGAACAGCAGGCGCGCTTCCTGGGACAGTACATGGACGGCGAGTTGCGCTGGGGTGCGCTGGCCCTGACCGAGCCGGGCATCGGCTCCGACGTGGCCGGCATGTCCACCACAGCGGTACTCGACGGCGATGAATGGGTGCTCAATGGCCACAAACACTACATCACCAACGGCGCTCGCGCCGATCTGGTGGTGACGTTTGCCACGATTGACAAAAGCCTGGGACGCGAGGGCATTCGTCCCTTCGTGGTCCCCAGGGGCACGCCCGGCCTGATCGTCGGACGTATCGAGGAGAAAATGGGCCTGCGCGCCTCGCAGACGGCTGAGCTGATCTACGAGAACTGCCGCATCCCCAAAGATACCCTGCTCAGTGGACGCGAAAGCAGCAAGAAAGCAGGCTTTAAAGCCGCCATGGGCACGCTCGACGCTACCCGGCCCATGGTCGGCTCGCTGGCCGTAGGCATTGCCCGCGCGGCCCACGAAGCCACCTGCGCATGGCTCAAAGAGGAACTACCCGCCGGCTTTCCCGCCCACAAGCGGCGCGACATGGAAGA
>DASZXF010000122.1:0-8259 GCA_035546055.1 Ktedonobacteraceae bacterium | reverse complement strand
AAGCACGATCCAGACAATCACGCCGCCAGACCCGCATAGCTATAACGCGGCCCTTGGGCAGGTCGGCCTGCCGCTCTACATGCTCGACCTGGACCGTCTGCCTCCTGGTCCGCTCAAGGACTGGGCAAACCAGCCTGCCATGCTGATCAATTATGGCCTCGGCGGAGAAGACCTCTCCACTTCGCAGCGACTCAGCCAGAGCTTCGACATCATCATCCATATTCAGAACACCACGCCCTCCAGGCCTCTCCAAACCAGAGAGGCCTGACGCCGCTGGTATTTCTACGGGTGAGAATGGCCAGAGACAAGCAGGCCGTTCGTGAAAAGAGGGACAGGCAGCACTGGAACAAGGTCAAACTGATGCTCCCACCTGGTAATGGCTGTATTTTCGGCCAGCCAGCAGAGTTGCTTTTCGCTCAATTGACGAGCCTGCACCGACAGATACATCATATTCGCAGAGCCGGCATACCATTCTTCGCCCGGACGGAAAGGGAAGGAGCAGAGAGCATGCTGCGGATCAGAGGCGGTCGTGACCCGATAGACCATCCGTTGTTTTTCCTCGCAGGAGGAAATAAAGGGATGCTGCCACGCCTGAAGATACGCCTTCTCCAGCGTCCGCTCGCTCGCCAGAACCGCCAGAATCTCCTCGTCATATTGTTCAGTGCTGATGACCACGCCGCCCAGGTCTGTGCGCGCCAGCCACCCTTCGACCGCTTCGCATTTCTCA
This sequence comes from Ktedonobacteraceae bacterium, assembly GCA_035546055.1. GTDB lineage: Bacteria > Chloroflexota > Ktedonobacteria > Ktedonobacterales > Ktedonobacteraceae > Paraktedonobacter. Next base: position 7,532 of record DASZXF010000122.1, on the reverse strand, counting down.
ACCGTATAGACTATCTCAAGCAGATATAAACGCATCGTTCTTTCTCCTCAACTCTTCGACAGGGCTTCTCAGCGCTCCCTCCTCTTCGCAGCCCGCCAGCGGACGATGAACAATCCTGAACTCTCCCAAAGCGCGGCTTGTGCTCATAAAGCGTCCATGATATGATGGGAGTGTAATCCTTCTTTTCGCGTAAAACATCGGGGAGTTCCCCCATATTTTCAGCAGGTTGCACAGGGAGAGGTGGAAATGGGTACATCCAAGCAAACTGAAACAGGCCTGGCAACGCTTCTGTGTGCGCTGTCCTTCGCCACCGGCCTGGGCTTCGGCGGACATATGGAACACGGTCTGGGTAGCGCGGCCCTGGGATTGCGGCTGGCCGATGAACTCGGCCTGGCAGAGGAGGAACGGGAGGCCATTTTCTACGGCGCGCTCCTCAAAGATGTCGCCTGTACGGCCTGCGCGGCAGGGATCGCGGCGTTTTTCCCCGACGATGAGCAGGTTTCACTGGCCGATGTCATTCTCCTTGATCCATCCAACTCTGGCGAAATGATGAGCTGGCTGTCCAGATATCTCCGCCTGGACGCGCAGTTTCCCAAACGCATGGGCAGGCTGTTCTCTTTTCTGGCGCAATGCGCGCCCCTGGTCAGGGAAACCATGCGCAGTCATTGCGAAATAGCCGAGTTGTTTGCGCGCCGGCTGGGTTTTCCTGATACTGTGCAGCGGGCGCTGCGTTTTCAATGGGAACGCTGGGATGGCCGGGGGATGGCCTATGGCCTCAAGGGAGAAGCTATTCCCAGGGCGGCGCGGCTGCTGCACCTGGCCCAGGTGCTTGATTTAGTCCAGCGCCTGGGAGGACCGGAGGCGGCTGAGACCCTGGCGCGGGAAAAGCGCGCCAGCCGCTTTGATCCCCAGGGAGTCGATGCCTTCCTGGCTTTAAGCGGACAGAGCGATTTCTGGAGTACATTAGAACGACAGGCGGTACAGGAGACGCTGCTGACCAGGCGTCCTTCAACCAGGGCCGACCTGGCTTACGAGGGGCAGGACGAAAGCATCTGCGAGGTTCTGGCTGATTTCGTCGATCTCAAGACGCGCGAGACCTGGCACCACTCGCGCACCGTCGCGCAAGTCGCCGTAAACGTCGGCAGGAGTCTGCACCTGGACGCTCACGAACTGATAAAGCTGCGCTGCGCGGCCCTCGTTCACGACCTCGGCAAAGTAGCTATTCCTGTTGCCATTGTCATCAAAGGAGAGGCCTGCTCGCGCAGTGAATGGGAGGTTTACCGCCTCCACCCCTACCATACCCAGCGTATTCTGGAGCAGGTCGAGACCTTGCGGGATCTCGCCCCCGCCGCGTCATCTCATCACGAATGGATAAACGGGCAGGGCTATCACCGGCAGCTCAGCGGAACGCAAATACCGCTCCACGGGCGCATTCTGGCCGTCGCCAACAGCTACGTCAGACTGCTGCACCAGCAACCAGAGGAGCAGAGAGACGCCGCCGCCATCTTACAACAGATGCGTCCCCGCGTGGGAAGGCAATTCGATAGCGCCTGCTATGAAGCGCTCGTCGCCGCCGTAACCGGCGCGGACGCGGCCAGCAGCCTTGTTCGCAGAACGCGCAAAGCTGGCAACCTGAGCGAGCGCGAGGTCGAAGTGCTCTGTCTGCTTGCTCAGGGTCTGCACACACCGCAGATTGCTCGCACGCTGAGTATCAGCAAGAAAACGGTTGAGCACCACTTGACTCACATTTACAACAAAATCGGCGTGACCTGCCAGACCGCCGCCGTGGTCTACGCCGTTCAGCACGGACTGGTTTAAACGCAGGAGCGCGGAGCGATTGGCCATCTACCACAACAAAAGAGCTGGTGCAAGACAGCGAGCATTTCCAGCGTCTTGAACCAGCTCTCTGGCACTGTTCGGCACCTCAGATGCCTCACATGCAGGTATCCCTTTCACGCCCCGGTACACAGATCAGTTTTTAATCAGGATATGCCAGATCTGGCCAGAGGAGTCACCCCAAGCACCCGAATCTCGACCCTGACACAATTGGGGAGCGAACTGGAGGCCGCCGGTCCCAGGCAAAAGATCGGGAAATAATCCCCGATAGTCGAATAGGTATGAGAGGTCAGGATGGTAATGGGGGGAAAATGGCAGACCTCCAGGCAGATGGGATACTGAGTGGTAGTGCCATCACCCCAGACAGCCGTCACGTATTCCACAGGCTGCGACGGATAGCACGCAACTTCCACCTTGACATAGGCGGTATCCCATACATTGATGGTCTGAGTAATGGGAGATGCATCAAGACACTTCACGACATCAGACGGGGCCGTGCCTCTGGGAGCCGCGCTGGCGATACCGCCAGAAATCAACATAAGCGCCAGGGCCAGGACAAACGCGAGAACAAGGCGGCGTTTGTAAACGCTTAAAGAGTTCCTTCTCATAAAAGAGACCTTCCTTTCATTTCTGTTCCAGCAAACAAGCGTAAACGAGATGAGCGTGAAAGGTCGCTACAGCGTTGTAGCTGCAAAAAGAGTAAGAGCTATCCTGCTCCTTTTTATACTCTTCTTCTATTTTACCATAGAGAAGCATGAATTACCATAGCTACCTCATAAGCTCTGTTCACAGGCAAACGCTTCAAGCGAAGGATTCGGAGGTGTTCCCCTCTTTCTGCCACGGAGGCAGGTGACTGCGGCCAAAAGTCCTGGTAGCACTCGATACAATCAACACAAGCGTTTTAAGGATCGAAAACAGTTGCCAGCGGACGACAGGGCGCCACCCTCCCCTCTTTTTGCCATAACCTGCACTTCTGAGAGCGCTACCACACATACGCATAGATGAGCGATTTTCTGCGCGTGCTATGGCCAGCATAGGACGCGGCAAAAGCATGAGTTTGCCGCCTGATTAAGCATATTTGCCGCCAGCAAACGCGCATGAGGGGACTTGACAGGCAGGCAAATTATCGGTTATACCTATACTGAGTTTATGAGAGCGCTATCATAAAAAGCCTGTCTCAAGAGGAATTTGAGGGAGGCTCGCCTGAAAGACCTTGAGCACCGGGTTTGTATTCCGGCGCGATGATGTGCCTCCATACGTGGAAGGCAGAAAGGAAAACAAGGATGTTTCGTCGTTTGGGACGAAAAAAGCTTTTCGTCATTCCCCTGGGAGTTCTCCTCCTCTCGCTGTGTCTGAGCGCAGTGGTGTTGCACTCGGCCTCAGCCGCCGCTTCGACCCTGGCCCAGGCGGGTGCGCAGAGCGGCAGAGGTATCGGTGTGGCGGTTGAAGCTAATCTCCTGGGTAACAATGCATATACCACTATCGCTCAGACGCAATTCGATGTCGTGACCCCTGGCAATGAGATGAAATGGCAGACCACCGAACCCTCGCAGGGACAATTTAATTTTGGGCCGGCGGATCAGATTGTGAGTTTCGCGCAGCAGCATAGCATGAAGATTCGTGGTCATACTCTGGTCTGGTACAGCCAGCTGGCAAACTGGGTCAACAGTGTGCCGTCCTCGCAGATTCTGTCAGTGATGAACAACCATATTACCACCGAGATGACCCATTTCAAGGGCAAGATCTGGTACTGGGATGTGGTCAACGAGGCGTTCAACGAGGATGGCAGCCGGCGCAGTGATGTGTTTCAGAACGAAATCGGCAATGCCTACATTGAAGATGCCTTTAGAACCGCTCGCGCGGCTGACTCCAACGCCAAGCTGTGCTATAACGATTATAACATTGAGGACATGAACAGCGCGAAGTCCCAGGCAGTGTACGCGATGGTGGCGGATTTCAAGAATCGCGGCGTGCCCATCGATTGCGTGGGCTTCCAATCGCACTTTATCGTCGGCCAGGTGCCGGCTGATTTCCAGGCCACCCTGCAAAAGTTCGCCAATCTGGGCATCGATGTGCAGATTACCGAGCTGGATGATCGCATGCAGACGCCGGCCAGTCAGGCCAATCTGAATCAGCAGGCCACCGATTATGCCAATGTGGCGAAAGCCTGCCTGGCGGTTTCACGCTGCAATGATATCACTATCTGGGGAGTTGGCGAGCCAGATTCGTGGATTCCCAGCACCTTCTCTGGTCAGGGTCAGGCCTTGCTCTACGATAGCAACTATCAGCCAAAGGCCGCCTACACATCTTTCCTGAATGCGCTGAGTGGCTCGGCTGCCACACCGCCGCCTGCGACTCCGACGCACGCTCCAACCTCGACGCCTACCGGCGTTCCCACGACGCCCACCACCAATCCGGGCGGCGGGAGTTGTAGCGTCCATTACGCGGTCACGAACCAGTGGCCCGGCGGTTTCGGCGTCAATGTCACCATCGCCAATACCGGTTCGAGCACCATCAACGGCTGGACGCTGGCCTGGACGTTCGCCAATGGGCAGACCATCACCCAGATCTGGAACGCGAGCGCCAGTCAGTCGGGAGGCAGCGTGAGAGCCACGAACCTCTCGTATGACGCGACCATCGCACCCGGCGGCAACATCAGCTTCGGCTTCAATGGAGCATGGAACGGCAGCAACACCTCGCCCACGTCGTTCACCCTGAACGGCTCGGCCTGTAGCAACGCGTAACCGTTCTTCTGTGCAAGAAAATGGACCTGGATTATTGCTCTGCGGTCTCCAGGTCCATTTTCCCGCTCATGCCCGTTACATTTAACGACGACCTCATCAGGCCTCACGATATTAACCAATGAAAGCACAACTGAAGCACATTAGAGAGATGGGCCAGCGTGGCTGCGCCGGGCTACGGTTGCGGCGACTCTGCTGGCTGCCGCGCCGGTGCCTACGACAAAGCGATAATAGGGGCCGCAGCTTTTGAAGGATGAGAAACCGACAAAGAAGAGGCCGGGAACGCTGCTCTCAAAGCGATTCGTCAGGATCGGCGCGCCGTCATAGGTCTGAATGCGCGGCAGGATGGACTCGCCCAGCAGCGCAAGGCGCCGGACATCTATGCGATACCCTGTCGCCAGTATGATATGATCGACCTTCAAGCTTTGCTGGTTGGAAAGCGTCAGCAACAGACCATCATCGGTCTCTCTGGCCGCCAGTACGGAGGTCTGCTCGTGCAGCGGAACCTTGCCGATTAAGCGCGGTCGTAACCAGGATGAGCCCTTTGGCCCGTGCGCGCCAACGCCATGCAAAAGGCCATCTTTGAGCTGGCGCGGCAGCAGCGCGAAGCCATAGGGAAAGGTCTCCTCTATCCGATTAAACCAGCCAGGGGAAATACCAGCTTTGGGGGCAATTATGCGGTCACGCAGGGAGCGGTTCGTGGGCAGCGCAGCGCCTTCCATGATCCAGACAATGGACTTGCGCGCAATCACTTCAACCTGGACTCCGCTTTCATAGGCCAGGGCGGCTCCTTCAAGGGCGCTCTGGCCACCACCGATGATCGCCACTCGTTTGCCGGCCAGTTTATCAAAAGTGCGGTGGATAGCGGTATGCGTGACGAGTTCTTGCGGCAGATGGTCGTATTCCGGGGCGCGGTAGACATAGGGTTGCAAACCAGGGGCCATGACCACGCTCGAACAGGTGACTACCCGCCCATCCTCCAGCGTGACTTCAAACTGCCCAGCGCGCCGTTCAATCATCTGAATGTAGGTCTCATCTACCATGGGAACCGCGTGCTTTTGAAACCAGAGGCCATACCCGGCAATGGTGTCGCCGGGTACCGGATCAAACGGTTCCTGGCCCAGTTCTTGCAGGTAGCGAGCCAGTCCAAACTGCTGCTGAGGATCTGAAAGGTTGGTGGCCCACCAGTAGGAGCGCAGCAACATCCCTCTGGGCATATAATCGCGCCAGAGTTCCATCGGCTTCCCAAAAACGGCGACGCGCAAACCTTGCCCCAGCAAATGCGCCGCCGTCGATAAGCCATACGGGCCCGCGCCCATCACCACGACATCATAAGAGGCGCCCGACTGCGCACTGCTCGCAACAGGTGTATGTATTAATTTACTCATCAAACTTCCTTCCTCAAAAAGTGGGTGTCTTATGCATTAATAGCAAAGATACATTTCACTATTTAATATATTAAGCATAAAGCCAATGAAAAGAAAAAAGTCAAAAAAATGACTATCTATGTAGTTACACAGAGAGTTCATCGTGCTCTATAGCCAACACGCACACAGTATCGAGTATAGCATATATATCTCAAGAATTGGGACAAAAATTGTAAAGAAATCCTCAAGATGAGCTCTGATCACTTGCCATTTCTTCTCTCTGGCGGCCAGCCATCGCTGATGGCGCAGGATCGGATAACTTCTGAAAGGCATGGAGCGTGCTAACACGCTTTAAGAAGCTATGAAACGCGATCAGGAGAGATGACGTATCCTCTATCAGAGATGGAGCCGCTTATGACCGGGCTGAGCAAGAGGCTCTGGAGAGCAGATCCATGTGAGAAATGGGCGTGAGGAGATAAGAAAGGAGCATCAGCGATGCTTGAACGCGATAAACAGCGGGGCGATCAACACAAAAAGCAAAAGCGTGAGAAGAAGCTGCATGAGCAATCCGAACAGGAGCAGAAGGCGCAACCCCAGACTGAAGAGCGGCAGGCCGAGATGGCGACTGACCCCGCCGCCGCGCGGGACGAGGGATATATTGAACGAATGAATGAGAAAACGCAGAAGCATTGAGCTTGATGGCATTTCAGGGTAACAGGAACATCTTCGCCTGTTGACCCGGGAATGCTCTGTTCAGGAAATGCCGCGCTGCTCGCCACAGATGAGTCCTTTACGCCCATCGGCGCAGCAGGCGCGGCTGCCTGTGCCTTAGAGTTCGCCAAAGAGGAGCATGGAAAATCTTCCTCTTACGACGGCCATGGTCTTACGCGAATGCAGGAGTCGCGGGTCCGAGCATTTCGTGCAGACGATCCTCAGCCTCTTTGGAAAGCGAGGTTTGAATGATTTCAAACTGGTACTTTCTCAGCGCAGGCACAACCTTATCTACAACTTCCTGACGGGTCAGAACAAACAGCGCGGCCTCTCCGGGATGAATGGCGCTGCCAACCTCTTTGATAAAGGTGTCGTCAATGCCAATATCGCTGAATTTGCCCGCGAGGGCTCCCATGCCCGCGCCAACGGCAGCGCCCAGCAGGGGAGACAAAAACAGGAGTCCAACCAGCATGCCCCAGAAGGCACCGCCCAGGGCGCCCGCCCCGACCAGATCAATGGCCTGGCGAACTTTCGGCTTCCCGTTCGCTTTCAACGTCACCAGGGCAGCATCCTCTACCGTGATGAGATGCTGCTTCTGGAGTTCTCTCAAGGTATTGAGAATATCTTCTCCAGTCGCCTCGTTCTGGCACTTGAGCACAAAGAGATTGCTCATCACACTTCTCCTTTATTTCTCATACAACACGCACCCTGACGCCTGACAGGAAATGTGTGCAGATTTTTTTCCTATCATGGCTCAAGGGCAGCGTGTCTGACGTTCAGTCCTCTTCTCAGTATAGGATGCCCGCGAAATAATGAGATGTTGAGCTTATTTCATGGCGCACGATGGCGCAGAAGCGAGCGCCGGGTCGGGATCAAT
>DASZXF010000121.1:0-17414 GCA_035546055.1 Ktedonobacteraceae bacterium | reverse complement strand
AAAAAGCCTGCCAGCGCATACAACTCCTCTACAAAGGATTTCGTATATGATATATACTAAGAGGAGGGCCATTATTCATTGCGTTGATACATTTCTTCTCTTCTACTATCTCAAAGAGAAGTGTTGCATATACTGAGGATCACCATGTACCCAAGAAATAACAGTCCCTTTGGCGGGCCGCGCAACAACCGGGGCGCGTCCGCCTTCCAGTATCAGTACGCCTATAATCAGCCTGTCTCACAGGCGGGTTCGCTGATCAGCAAAGTGATGGCCTTGATGGCCTGCTCGTTCCTGGTGGCCACGGTTGGCGCTTTTCTTGGCGTCGGCCTGGGGCTGAGCATGATGGGCTACCTCTTTGTCGTCATCGCGGGCTTTGTCGTCCTGCTGCTTTTGCAGGCACTCATCAATGTGCGAGGCGTGAATCTCTTCATGCTCTTTCTCTTCACCTTCCTGGAGGGACTGGCACTCGCGCCGCTGATCAGCGTCTATCTGATGGGAGGCATGGCAAATATTCTGGGCGAGGCTTTCCTGATCACCGGGCTGACCTCGCTGGGACTGGCGGTCTATGCCTGGACCACGAAACGCAGCTTTTCACGCCTGGGCGATTATCTGTTCTTCGGTCTGCTGCTGCTGATTGTCGCGAGTATCGTAGGCTTTTTCTTCCATAGCGCGCTCTTTGCCCTGATCATCGCGGTCTTCGGCGTTGCCATCTTCTGCGGCTACATCCTCTTCTATGTGCAACGTGCGAAAGGGATGGCTGATACCCTGCCCAACGCGATTGGCCTGACGGTCTCACTTTTCCTGACCGTTATGAACCTCTTCCTGTACATCCTGGAGATCCTGTCTATCCTGCAAGGCGATAGAAGACGCTAAGACATTGACAAACCGCGCGTCTCTCGCTCCGCTGAGCGCTCCCGCCCGGAGTTGCTTTTCAGCGTAGTGGGGACGCGCGTTCCGGTTGACACCCCCGCAATAAGACGGAATAAAAGCACATTTGCCCCTGTTTATTTGCATAGAGATTGGTCAGCGACTATAATCATCTCGAAGCGATGATAACAACTTCAAGCTTTGAAAGAGAGTACACGATAATGGCAGAACATGCGAATTTGATTCATGTCGGCGACAACGACTTTGAGAGCAAGGTGCTCCAATCCGACAAGCCGGTGATCGTTGATTTTTGGGCCGCCTGGTGCGGTCCCTGCCGCGCAATTGCCCCGGTTTTCGAGAATTTGAGCGACAAATACCAGGGCAAACTGAACTTTGCGAAAATCGACATCGACCAGAATGAGCGCACGCCCATCAGCTATGGCGTGCAGGCGATCCCGACCCTGATTGTCTTCAATCACGGTGAGCCGGTGAGCCGCCTGGTTGGTCCGCATCCCGCGCGTCTGGAAGGCGAGATCGAGCGCATTCTGGCCGCCCAGGTGTAATCAGGACAAACCAGAAGACAGGCCGGGTTTCTCTCTATGAAAAACCCGGCCTGTCTTTCGGTCTTTACAGCGTGAACAGGCCGTCGCGCATGATCTCGCGCCCATCGATTTCGATGGTGCAGGTGGTCGGGATGACATCGACGTGAATTTTGGCGCTCCAGTCGGCGCCTGTGAACTCCGGGTACGAGTTGCCGAAGGCTACGTGCAGACCGGGCATCTTTTCGTCCTGCAAGAGATTGCCGCTCAGTTGCTTCAGGCTGGTCAGGGTACCGATGGCAAACTCGCCGGCGCGGTTGCCGTTTGGCGTGGAAAAGAGGTAATCGCGCACCTCCTGCTCGATGGCGCTATCGGCACAGGAGACGGTGGTGATATAGCCATCTTTGACGGTCAGAGTGACGGGATGTTCAAGTACGCCGTACTTCTCGGAGAAGAAATCGCCGAGCACATCGCACACCAGCACGCCATCCACGCTGGCAGGAGCGGTGAAGACCTCGCCTTCGGGCAGATTGCCCCATTTGCCCTGCTCGGTATAGCGCCCATGGCAGGGTATCCAGTGCCAATCAGGATGGAAGGTCGCGGTGACATCGCTGCCCTTCGCCGAGGTGACGTGAATGGTTTTCGCGTGGCGCACCAGTTCGTAGACCTGGTTGGTCAACCTGAAAACTTCGTCGTAATCGGCGCACATGCCTTCGGTCATCAGTCGCTCATCGATGCCAATCATATGTCCGTGGCGGGTCTTCAATTCTCTGGCCAGGAAAGGCAACAGCGGAATACGGAAGGCGATTTCACCCGGTTTGGCCGTGGCGATATAGTAAGTCACAGTTGGCCGCGCCTGAATCAGATCATTGCGCATTTCGTCGGAAAAGGCCGTCAGGGGCCGCTCTCCGTAGTGTTCCAGGAAATGCACGCTGACATCGGCGTGGCGGGCCAGCGCGGCGGAGGCCACGCGGCGGGCTATGTTTTCACGCTCGAAATCGGTCAGAATAAAGACGCGATCCCGCTCACCAACGCCCATGCAACGCACGGCGTTCTCGGCACCCAGTTGCAGCCGCTCCTCATAAGACATGCTCGCGAGGTCCAGCGCACTTTGACTCTTTTGGGCAGACATTTTCTTCTCCTCTATTCTTATCACTGCGCTTTGCGCGCACTTGAGAGCTTGAGCTGGAGGAACTACCCACCCTGCCATTTTCCCTCATCATCGCTCTGATTGTCATTAATACTGACGCACCGGCCCGCGTGGGAGTAACGCCTGACGCGCTTGACCTCCAGTCAGGACACCTCGCTATGCAAGCGTTTGCAGGCAGGCTGAAATGAAATATGCTATAATGAAACGCAGTGGAGTGGTTGCCGCCCACGCCTCGCGTCACTGCGGTTGATCGTTGCGTCAGAAAGAGTAAGGAGCAACATATGGCCGACAGCTTCGGAATTCCCCACATTGTTGACTATCTCGCCCGCATGGGGGTGCAGATCGCCAGTATGAGTCCTGAGCAGGAAATCGTAGAGCTTGCTTTTCACGGCAGCCACGGACAATGGCGGCTGATCGCCAGTCTCCAGCAATCCGACCAGGCGCGCAAGCTGGTCCTGGTGGCTCCCCACATTGGCACTATCACCCGCAAAAAACGCCTGACCTGCCTGGAAGCGCTGATGGCTGTGAACTACCGCATCGCCCTGGGCAAGTTCGGCCTGGACCTGGATGACGGCGAGGTACGCCTGGAGGAGTCTGTACCCCTGGCAAACGATAGCATGACCTTTGAGCAGTTTCAGCTCGCGTTTCGGGCCATCGTGCAAACAGTCGCTATGTATCATAGCCTGCTTCCCCGCATCCTGTATGGCAATCTCTCAGCCCAGGAAGCGCTACAAGCCTGTGAAGAGGATTTTTTCCAGCAGGAGGGTTTGCTGGAAAGCGACGAGGACGAGGAGGAAGAAGAGGAGGAAAACGACGAGGAGGAGAAGATCATCGATAGTCCTCCGCCGGCTGAACTGACCATCCAGGATGTGATGGCCGAGGTGACAAGACTACTCGAAGACCGCAAAGAGTCCTGACTGCCGTCAGGCTCTTTTGCTATCTCCAGAGGTTAGCACAGAAGCGGTGTTCCGTTACCGTCCTGTGAGCGCGAAGCGGGGGACACGGGAAGCTGCGTCAGACCTGTCCCGCGTGCGCTTCGCTGATAATCTGCCTGATCTCCTCTTCTGCCAGGGGCGTGAGATCGCGACTCTCGCCCCCGATGGTCACAAGGGTAATGGGCAGAGGAGCCGGCTCATCGGTGTTGCCGTGGATAAAAGCAAAAAGCGTATGCGCGATACGCCGGATGGCCAGTTCAGCGTGCTCCCCCTGGTGAAGCACGCTCAGCGAAATCAGAATCGGCGCCTCGCTATCCCTGGGTTCCACGAAAAAGACCTTGAGTCCATGAATCTGCTTGAGTTCATGTTCAAGCTCTTTAAAGTGCCCGCGCTTGCGCGATGAGCATTCAAGGGTAATGGTCGTCTCCATAAATCTCCCGCCTTCTTTGCTACTGGCAATGCTGCTCGCTTGCCTACCTTGAATGTATATTACACGCTTGCCCGGCCTCGCTCAGTTCAGTGGCTTATGCCCATTGGAACTGTGCCCGTTCTGGCGTGCGCGCACACGCATTTCGGCCTCATCATCATCCTCATCCTCGTCCTCGTCCTCGAAAAGCGGACCAGCAAAGGCCTCATCTCTGGCCTCTGAATGCCTGGTGTCGAGTTTAGCCCAGGTGTGAGGCGAAGCAGAGGCAGGTTTGTTCTGGCGATAGAGCCAGCGATTAAGGGCGACAACAGCGCCAATAATAAGAAGCGCGGCAAGAACAAATAATGCGTATTGCACAATGGTAGGGTCCATGAAACACACCTTTCCAGACACCAGGCGAGAAATCGCCCGCTTTGCTCTCTTCTGCCGCCTGCGCATAGCCGGCCCGGAAGCCATAAAAGGCCCGGTATGCGCAACTTTTCCCGCTAAAACAGGCTTAAAGATCCCTGTATATGTAGCCAGGGGGAGGATCAGAGCAAATCAATACGCTTAGTCTACATGACTTCTGAAAAAGCGTCAATTTCTGACCTCCACATAAGAACTTGTGGCTAAACAAGCAAGCAAAGTCGTGCCAGGTTATTTCTTTTCTTTTCTTGCCTTATCATAGCACATCTTTAGCGAGCGCGCCTGATAGCGATAATCGGGTCCAGGCGTGAGGCTCGGATGGCTGGATAAAGGCCGAAAATCAGACCAACGCCCGCCGAGACGGCAAAGGGCAAAATCAACGTCGTCGGGGTGATGATCAGCGGTACGCTGCTGCCGCCGCCGCCTCTGGAAATAGATGAAATCAACACACCGACGGCCAGCCAGCCGATGACGATGCCGAGCAACATGCCGATCAAGCCACCGATCAGGCAGAGGATCAGTGCCTCGATGAGAAATTGATTGCGAATATCGCGGCGGCGGGCGCCGATGGCCATACGAATACCGATCTCGCGGGTGCGCTCGGTGACTGAGACGAGCATGATGTTGATAATGCCAATGCCGCCGACGGTGAGCGAAATGGCCGCGATTCCACCCAGCAGGGCGGTGATGGCTGAGGTAGCGGCGTTGGCCTGCTGCAAAAGCTGCGCGGAGGTAGTGGTCGAGAAATCATCAGGAGTGCCACGCGGGATATGATGCCTGGTTTCCAGCGTGATAGTGACCTCCTGCACGACCAGGTCGACGTTGTTCTGGTCGTCGACCTCCAGGTCCAGTTGCGCCAGGTAGGTCGAGTTGGAAAGGCGCTGCTGATAGGCTCTGAAGGGGACAAAGATAGAGTCGTCGCTGGCGCCGAAACCTGACGCGCCTTTGGGCGCCAGGACGCCGACGACGCGGAAAAGCTGCGTACCAAGGCGGATCTGCTGACCAATAGGATTGACGCTGCTCGCGCTGAAGAGATTTTGCGCGGCGGTACTCCCTATGACAGCGACGGGAGCGCCCACGGAATCCTGCACCTGGCTAAACCATAAGCCCTGAGCAAGCTGCCAGTTCTGGATGGTCTGGAGGTCGGGGCTGGCGCCAATCACGCCAGTCCGCCAGTTTTGATTGCCGTACACTACCTGAATGTTTCTGCTGAGCAGAGGACTGGCGGCGATGACGTGCGGCAGTTTGTCAAGCGCCTGATAATCGCCGACGGTGAGCGAGGGGTGCTGTCGCCTGGAAGTGGAGGGAGCACGCCGCCGAAGCAGAGAAGGCGAGCCTGAGACAAGGGCAGTATTCGATCCCAGGCTGGCGATGGCGCCGCTAAAGTAGTTGCCGACGCCCTGGGCCAGGGTGATCGCGCCTATGACGGCGGCGATACCAATCACGATGCCTAGAATGGTCAAAAAAGAGCGCACGCGATTGGCCCGAACTGCTTCAAGGGCAGTAGCGAGGTTGGTGACGAAGCGACCGCGTGGACGCCCCTTGTCGGAACGCAATTCACGAAAAAGACTCTCCAGGGAATGTGCTGTGGCGGGAGGCGTGGGAACTGCCCTGGCCTGCTCGCTGACTGTACTGGTTGGACTGCTCACGTGCTTCCTCCCTTGCTATTCATCGGTGCGGATCGCGACAATAGGATCAAGGCGCGAGGCTCGCACAGCCGGGTAAATGCCGAAGATGAGCGCGATGCTGGCCGAAACCGCGAAGGGCAGCAGCAGCGTGACCGGCGTGACGACAAAGGGCAACCGGCTGGCGCTGGTAATGCCCAGGCCGATAGATAAACCCAGGCCAAGGCCCATCAGCCCTCCGATCAGGCAGAGAGCCAGCGCTTCTACCAGGAACTGGTTGAGGATATCGCGCCTGCGCGCCCCTATGGACATGCGAATGCCGATCTCCCAGGTGCGCTCCGTGACCGAGATGAGCATGATGTTCATGATGCCAATCCCGCCGACGGTCAGTGAAATGGCGGCGATACCCACCAGCAGGACGGTCAAGATCTGCGAAAATTGCATAGCGCGCTGCAAGACCTGCGCAAAGGTGATGATGCGGAAGTCGTCCTGCTGGGGGTCATGAATACGGTGAGCTTTTTGCAGAACCGTCATGGCCGTCTGAGTCACCCGGGCGACGTTGGCGGCGCTATCCACCTGCAACAAGATTTGATCGACGGTAGAGGTATTTCTCAGGCGCATTTGAGCGGCAGTGATGGGAATAATCACCACATCGTCTGTAGCGAAGCCGCCTCCCTGCGGAGCCAGCACACCCTCGACGCGAAAGGTCTGATCGCGAATACGGATGCTCTGACCAAGCGGATTATTGCCCGACGTGTCGAAAAGGTTATGATAGACGGTATCGCCGAGCAGGGCGACGGGAGTGCCCCTGCCCTCTTCGTCCGGGCTGAACCATGTACCCTGCGCCAGTTGCCAGTTCTGGATAAACTGCAAGCTGGTCGTGCCGCCCTCGATCTGAGTGCTCCAGTTTTGATTGCCATAGACGACCTGATCGCTGGTGACGATCAGCGGACTGAGGCCGACGATGTGCGGGATGCCGTTGAGTGCCTGGGCGTCCTGCATGGTGAGCGAGCTGAGCGAGCCGCTGCCCTGGGAGACGCCCGCGCGGGCCGAGGCGCCGGGATTGACCATGACGGTGTTGCCCAGACTGCCGATTTGATTGTTGACCTGGGCAGTTGCCCCCTGAGTTAAGGTCAGCGCGGCAATCACGGCGGCGATGCCGATAAAAATGCCCAGGGTGGTGAGAAAAGAGCGAGTGCGGTTCATCCAGAGGGCATCCAGGGCGCTCTCTACATTCGCGCTGAGCATACCCAGGCTACCCGGGCCACGCCTGCGTACACGCAATTCCGCCAGCAGACTGGCCAGCGGCGTAGTCTCGCTTTGAGGAGCGCGCGCAGGCACAGGCGCGGAGGTGACGGTAGCGGCGACGGATATCGGAGGCTCTGCGGTCTGACTCATGCCGATGCCCCTCCACTTCCACTGTCCCCATCGTCAGGAACAATCTGCTGATTATGTAAAGCTGCCCATTCTTGCTGAGCTGAGCGAGGATGAGGCACCAGTTCGTCGCGCACAATCTGGCCATCCAGAAAGGCCACCTGGCGTTTGGCATAGGCCGCGACCTTGGAATCGTGGGTGACCAGGACAATGGTCAAACCCTGCTCATTTAAGGCCTGAAGGACGCCCATGATCTCAATGCTGGTGCGGCTATCCAGGTTGCCCGTAGGCTCATCGGCCAGCAGCAGGGAAGGTCCGTTGACGAGGGCACGGGCAATGGCCACACGCTGCTGCTGTCCGCCGGAGAGTTCGGTGGGCTTATGGTCCAGGCGTGCGCCCAGGCCAACCAGGTGCAAGACCTTGCGCGCCCGCCGTTCGCGCTCGCGCCGGGAAATGCCGGCATAAACCATCGGCAGGGCCACATTGCGCACGGCGGTGGTACGACCCAGCAGATTGAAGCCCTGAAAGACAAAGCCGAGCAGTTGATTGCGCATACGGGCCAGTTCATCGTTTGACAGGCTGCTCACCAGCCGCCCGGCCAGCCGATACTCGCCCGAGGTTGGACGATCCAGGCAGCCCAGCAGATTCATAAAGGTGGACTTGCCAGATCCCGACGGTCCCATGATGGAGACAAATTCGCCGGGGTAGACTTCCAGCGAAACGCCGCGCAGCGCGTACACCAGCGTTTTTTTGCCCTGGCCGTAGGTGCGGGTCAGATTGCGCACCGCGATGACGGGGAGAGCGGCAGGCGCCGGGACGGGAGTCTGCCCCGCTTCCTGCGCGGGCAAGGTCACGGGCACAGGCATGGGCGTGTCCCCGTCCTCCTGCGCCGACACAGTGACAGATACGGGCATGGGCGTATCTCCGCCCTCCTGCTCAGGCTCTTTCACCAGGACTGTTCTGCCCGGCGGGTGATGCACTGGCGTGGCGGGATTGGAGGCAGGACGGTTCGGGATAATGATCGTGACCGGAGCGGTTGTATCTCCGGCGCCAGCAGATGTATCCTCTTCCACCTCATCTACAGACGGCACGTCGGTCTGCCGTTCAACAGTCTGCCGTTCAACAATCGGCAAGGTCGGGGCCGTTGGTTCTTCGGGATCTTCCGGCCAGTTACTTCCCTGAGCCGGGTCATGATTCGCCATAACAGAGATCTCTCATTCCTGGGGCATACAATTGATGCTGTATGCCGCTCAACCACTTCTATCAACTCAGCCATTTGTACCAACAATGAATGAATCACTGAGAGAAATGCCCTGGAGTATTTCATAGGACGTGCCATCGGTCAAACCCAGGACAACTGGTTTAGCGATAAACTGCGAGCCAGACTGCTCGATGACAAACGCGGGGATGGGTCCCTGCGCCACCAGATCAGGGTGAGCAACTTCCAGGCTGGCAAGCAACTGACGGGCCTGGTTGACCGCGAGTTGCGCGGCGCGAGCGCTGATGAGCTGCGGCGTCCTGCTGGTTGTGTTACCGCTGCTGGCCAGGCGCGCGAAGTTGACCGCGTTCACCGGCAGTAAGAGCACATTCTTGTGCTGGACCGCGTTAATCGTGACGTTGGCCGTCATGGCGGGCAAAAGATGCGCGCCTTTCAGGCTGTCCGCATCAACATCGATCTGCACGGGGTATGTTACCACGTTCGAGAGCGTCACGCCAGTAGGCGGAATGGCGCTGATCGTACCGGTAAATTGCTGATTGCCGTAGGCGTTGACCGTGAAGGACGCGCTTTCGCCGACCTGTAAATTGGCAACATCGGCCTCGTTGACATCAGCCTGCACCTGCAAGACGCTCAGATCGACCAGTTGAATGAACTCGCCAACGGCCTCGGTACTGGATGCGCCAGCGCCGGGCGTTCCTCCCACGGTCCCATTAATCAGCGTCACCGTCCCATCATGAGGAGCCTTGAGAGTGGCATTGGCCAGATTATGCTGCGCCTGCCTCAACTGCCCCAGGGCGAGATTCAACTGATCCTGCGCCGCTATCACCTGCGTCTCACCAGAAGTTCCGCTCACCCCCGCGCCAGCCTGAGTGCTGGTCAATTGACTCTCAGCCGAACTGACCTGATTCGCGGCGGTGGTATTATTGGCGTTGGCCGCCGCGACCGCCTGGTTATAGGACGCCTGGGCCGCTTTCAACTGAGCCTGAGCGGCGGCAATGCTGGCGTCGGCCTGTTGCACAGCCAGTTGATAGGTGTCATAGGCCTGTGGACAATTGGTAGTCGCCGGCGGACTGGCGACAGGTGTCCCTGCTACAGGTGTGATAGTCACGGTAGGCGCAGCGTTGGCACAACCGGTCGCGTTATAGGCATCCAATGCCTGCTGCTTTTGCGCGTTCGCAGTGAGCTGCACCTGCTCCAGATTACTGTTCGCGTTGTCAACCGCCTGCTGGGCGGCGGCGACGCTGGCCGCGCCCTGAGCCTGGGTCTGACTCTGGCTGGCTTTCGCGGCGGCCACAGCGGTTTGCGCGGCACTGACATTCGCGCTGGACTGGCCCGACGAGCTGCCAGCAGCCGCGAGGGCGACATTCAAACTGGCCTGGGCATTGTTGACAGCAATCTGCGCCTGATTAACCGCGTCCTGCAATGCGGTGCGATCCAGGCGAGCGAGCACCTGGCCCTTCACCACCTTTTGCCCGACTACCACATCTATTTCATCAATTTTTCCGCCTGCGCCGTTAAAAATCAGGTTATAGGTTCCGCTCTGCAGCGGGCCGGTAGCATTGACCGTCAGGGTCAGGTCGCCCTGCGTCACATGCCCATGTTGATAGGTCACGGCTGGCTCGCGCCTCAACACCCGAAAAAGGATGCCACCGAGCAAAGCAATAAGTACAAGAACAATGATCGCGATAAACCAGCGCCTGCGGCGCCGGCGCACCAGCGGCGGCAGCCCTCCACTACTATCATCCTCACCCAGACCCGGTAGATTAATCAAAGGAGTAGGGGGCGGCGTAGGCATTTGAGTTCTGGTGCTGGCAGGACTTACATTCTCCTGTTCCATACAGAGACATTCTCCTCTTCGCCATTTTTATTGTATGAAATACATAAACATAATGCGCTTACAAAAAGAGGAGCGCAGTTTTTATGATGTTTCCCCAGACAGGATCCCTGCTGCGTTTCCTCCTCGCTGCAGAGAGAACCACAGGCCGGATGCGTATGGGCACGTTTTTTAGCATTACCACATACGCGAAGTTTGATCCCGGCAGGAGACCTTCTTCTATCCATTATAGCAAGGCAACCAAAAAAACCGAAAAACCTCTCAGGCTCTGACAGGCTTGCACAAAAGAGGAGCGGAATATCAGGGTTGATCGGCAACCTTGATATTCCACTCCTCTTCGGCCAGCAGAGACGCGTCCTTTTCACGCCTGACCGAGCACTACACGCTGGATTGGCTTGCTTTCATGCAACCAGGAGCGAGTCAGACCCACAGCGATTTTATAGCGATGTTCCGAGGAGACCTCGCTGATGACATCTCTATTGCACAGGTTGTGCAAACTCGCCAGTAAGCTCTCGCGCGTATAGGAAAGATGGTAGTCCCTGAAAATCCGCTCGATGTCGTTGAACGAGACAAGCTGCTCGCTATCGCCGCTGGCCAGGGCAATTATGGAGAGAATCACGCGTTCTTCCTGGGATGCCTGGTCCCAGATCCAGTTAAAGTACAGGCGCCCCGACTGCTTGACCTCTTCCAGCACTACGTTCACATCATTGATGGTGATATAGTCCCTGGTGCTGTTGATACAGTGACGCACCAGGCAGTGACAGAACAATTGAATGAGATACGGCTGATCGCCAGTCAGCATATGAATCTTCTCGACGGCGAAGGGATCGTACTCCAGCACGTCCCTCATCGGCTCGCAGATCAACTGGCGGGCGGCCTCAGGCGTGAGCTTCGAGATCCGACGATGGATGGCCAGGTTGAAAAAGATCGACCAGTAGGCGGAGGTCAAATCCTGGAGTTTATGCGTACCGGCCAGCAGAAGATGCATACACTGGCGCTCCTGCACCAGGCTGCGCAGATGGTCGAAGAGGTGGTGGTCAATCTGATCACTCACGGCCTTCTCGTCCAGTACCTCAAACTCATCGATCAGCAGAACCAGCTTCCGCTCGTCCAGCCACGCTTCAACGTCATCAAGGAAGCGATCAAAGGCAAAAACCGCATCCTCCTTGAAGATGGCCAGATCAGGGAACGGTTGAGTATAGCCGCGCTGGCAAATCTGCTTATGTACGGCGTAGGCCACATTGCGCAGAAATTTTTCCACCGAGAAGTTCAGCGTCTCATGCTGCATATCGATGCGCACCGGAATATGGGGATCGAGCAAATTGCTCAGGAGCAGCTTATAGATCAGGCTAGACTTACCTGAGCGGCGCTGACCGTAGAGCACCACCACCGCCGGAGCCGAGGAGTACACAAAGTCCTGCTGGAGCAGGCTGATCTCCTGCTCGCGGCCATAAAACATGGAAAGCTTCTGCACAGCCGTACCGGTGTAGTACGGGTTGTGAAGCTGGACAACTCTACGCGGACGGGCCACCAGGTCCAGCCGCTCGCCAAAGGAACGCTTTTTGCCCTTGCCTTCGGCATCATCATAGGTGATATGAAAAGCCAGGCGAAACGAGTTCTGACGCGGTTTGAGAGTAAATTCAGCCGTGATCGGACTGCTGGCCGAGATGGTCGCGAAACGCTGTTGAGCCGGGCCTTCGATGGTAAAGCTCTCGTCCTGCGCAGGCAGCAACACCACCAGTACATTATCCGCCGGGCTGCGCCCGATATTCTGAATGCGCAAAGGCACTACAATAGTTTCCTCATACACCATCCGCTGCGCGCCCAGTTCGGGGCGCAGGTCGGCTCGTCCGCGAATGAGGGAAAGCTCCGTGTGTACCATGTGGCGCCAGCGCTGCAACAGCAGTTTCAGGATAACCAGATCCGGGAACGAGTCTGGACAATCCGGGTGGTAGACTGCGCTCATTTCGGTCGTCAGTTGATCTATTGCCTGCTCGGCATCCAGCAGACTGGAGATGCGCTCGCCCAGACCATCGCGGCGCAGATAGATCCTCAAGGCCTCAGTAATGGGGTTGAGCTGAAACAGCACCTGAAAGGTCGGGCTAAAGTAGGTTTCTTCTCCCTCCTGATCGGCCATCTCACCTGGCATCTGCCAGGCCCAGAAATCGCACTGATACTGAGCCATTTCCTCAATTGTCCGAATGCAATGGAGCTGGCGCAGTTCATGGTACAACTGAAACATGACCTCTCCGAGGGCAAACTGGCGCGTCCTGCCTTCCAGCGCTATCACCACTCGCTCCAGGCGTCCCAGCACGTTCTCGCCAGACAACTCCTCCGAGAGGGCAAGAAACGTCTTGAAGATTCCCTGCACCAGAGGATTGCGAGCGCAATAGGTGATCATACGCAAAAGGGAGATGGGCAGGTTTTTAGCCACCAGCAGGCGAATGGCCCGCAGGAGGTGCCTGGTGTGAATGTCCAGATAATGGGCCAGCACACGCGCTGCCTCCTCACGTATCCAGAGTTCGCGATTGACCAGAATGATATGGAAAAGCAAGCGGAAAACCTGCTCAGGATAGGCGGATACCAGGCGATCAAGCTGGCGTACCACAGCCCGGCGCATCCACATATCCGGGTTACGCGTAAAACGTTCCAGGTACTCAAAGCCCAGTTGAGGATTGCCCCGACACAGATCCGCGAAGCTATCGACCAGCGCCATGCGAATCTCACGCTGGGGATCGGACAAAAGGGCGTTGAGGATCTGGCGGATTTCGCCCTGCTTTAGCTGGCTCAAGACAGGAGCAATTTCCGTCAGAGCTTTTTTCACTTCTATTGTTTTATCATTGCGCAATTGCTCAATGTACGCAAACTGCAAGGGAACCAGGCCGGCAGCCAGGCGATTGAGCGCAAAAGCCCGCAGACCAGGAGCCGGATGCTCGATCAAACGCGCGAGAAGCTGTGCGGGCGTATAGTGCTGCAGTAAAGCCTGCCAGCGCTGCTCAATGGCGGCGGAGAGTTGCTTTTGATTGATATATTGCAGCATGTACAGGCGGTCTTCGGTGCCAAGCAGGATCTCTACATTGCCATCCTCGTCAATATCATCCACAAAAACCGAGCGAATGCGATCATTGGCCTCGTAGCGCCAGAGCACATCTCCGCTGCCGTTGAGAATATAGAGCTGACCATTGCCGGAACCCGCGAAAATTTCCATTTCCCCGTCACCATCGACATCGCACACATCGAGAGAAAGTACCCGATGTTGAGTATAATAGCGCCAGCGCAGATGCCCCTGGTTGTCCAGTACATAGAGGCAGCGATCCTCAGAACCTACCAGAATCTCAACCTGGCCGTCGTTATCCAGGTCGCAAACGGAAATGGCTTTCACCCGGTCCCCGGTCTGATACATCCAGAGGTGGTTGCCATCACGCGTATACACATACACGCCGTTATCAACAGAGCCGGCCAGGATTTCATCCACGCCGTCGCCATTGATATCAGAGGTGCAGAGAATCTGGACGCTCTGCGGCAGGGAAAAAGGTTCGCTCACCAGGTTAAAGTCGCCATGATGGATCTGAATCTCTCTACTCCGGCGAGTGCCCAGGACCATCTCGTACATGTTCGTCTCTGGCGGATGAATAATCGCGATACTCTCAACCCAGTCGCTGCGGAAATGGCTCTGGAACTTCACATCATGTTTTGAGGTGCTCAAGGCGTAGACATTGCCGCTGGCGCTGCCTACCAGCAATTCGGCCTCGCCATCCTCATCGATATCGCCGATGTCCAGCGAACGCACACGCTCATCTATCGGGCAGGACCAGAGCGTGGTTCCGTCTATCGTCAGCACCGTCACCATGCCTTCGTCATTCCCAATCACCAGTTCCCTGGCAGGTCCGCTGGCGTTTCTGTCGAGGGTCGCGATACGCACATGTCCCAGGTCAGCCCGCTCCCAGAGCATCTGCACCCGGCGATTTTTGAAGTAGAGCAGGGCCGCCAGGGCCGCGAAGGGATCAGCCAGCGCGAGCGCTTCAGGCAGGGTGACATCCGGGACAGCCTGCTCGCCAAGACCAGGCTCACTGATAAGATCGTGCAGCAGAGCTTTTTCGGTGGAAGAAAAATTGAAGGTCGAAGAATGGGGTGAACCCAGATGGGCATGAGCCTCTTTGATGCTGCTGAGCAGACCAGGAGGAATTTCCACGGACAGCACCCAGACATTATTATCGTCCGCCCCGGCCAGAATCTCATGGATACCGTCGCGATTCAAATCAATGGTGTAGAGCGAGAAAATACGATGGCCCAGAAAATGTTTCCAGAGCAGATTGCCCTGGCAATCGAGGATATAGATGTGCTCGTCTTCAGAACCCGCCACGACTTCGTACAGACCATCTTTGTTGAGGTCCACCACGTTAATAGAATGAATGCGATTGTCCGGCTGGAATTTCCATTTCACCTGGCCATCCAGTGTCATTGCGCAGAGATCTTTCGCGCTGGAACCAAAGAGAATCTCAACCTGCCCATCTTTATCGATATCAGCCGCGAACAGGGAATGCACTTTACTGCCAATGTAGAGCTTCTTCTTCAAATTGCCCTGATTGTCCAGCACATAGACATATTGATCGCCAGAAGCGGCCAGCAGCTCGATCTGGCCATCATTATCAATATCAAAAGAGACCACCGAACGTATCCAGCCGTTTGTCTTATACTTCCAGCGCAGTTCCCCATTTTCGCTATTTAGCACGTGAATAGAGAAATCCTCGGAGCCAACCATCACCTCGGCTTTGCCATCCTGATCGATATCGGCCACGCGCACACGGCGCACTACCTGCCCGGCAGTGTAGGTCCAGAGTCGCTTGCCTGTCTCGGTCAGACCGACTACCCTGTTATGATTGCGCATACCCACGATGACGCGTGTGCTATCCAGCGCGTTGGCGCTATCAACGCCGTAAATACAGCCAACCCATTCACCATGTTCCTCAATTTCGCTCCACTTTAACTCGCCCTTGCGGGTAAGCACACGCACATAGCCATCGCGAGAACCGATGACCACCTCCAGTTCGCCATCGCCGTCAATATCCCCGGAATGAACGCTTGTCACCCAATCGTCGGCAGAAAAGGACCACAGCTCTTTTACTACACCTAAGCCCTGCCGCAGCAGGTTCTGCAATGCTCGTCGATCCGCGTCTACTGGCTGAAGGTTTGTTGTGGTGGTCATCGATTTTCCTTTCAGGCTATTTGATCTCGATGCTCGCCAGCGTCTCCTCTTCTGAGTAATGAACGTGCCTGGGATCATCGTGCTCATAGGTCGGCGTATTGACTACAATGGCTAATAATCCCTCCTCACCAGCCCCCAATTTATGTTCTACTCCCCGCCGCACCAGACAAGACCCCCCCGCTTTGAGCGTGTATGTCTCGCCGTCGTAAACAATAATTCCAGTTCCCTGCAAAACGTAAATAAAATGATGAGCATACGGATGAGTGTGCTGAGCAAAGGCTCTGCTCGGCGGAATAGAGATGACTCGCGCCCCCATTTCGTAGTTTGTTGTGGCAAAATCAAATAATGAGGCTTCCATAGCCGCCTCATCGGGATTTTGACCTGGCAACAACTCACAGCGCAAAAAGCGATTTTTCGGCGTCATCTCTTGGGCGTAACTGATCTGCAACACTTCTGACATACAAGGTTCTCCCTTACAAACTTCTTCGCAAACGAAGGCACCTGGTCCCCCCAGACAATGGGTGATCGTTTGACTACATATGGCAGTATACCTCTTTCAAATGAACTGACGATGCATCTTCGTGCCAAAAACGTGCCAACATGCTGCCCCCTTCCCTTCCTCTCTACGTTCGTATGCCTGCATCTGTCTGCCAATTTGCTGCCTGTCAAGTGCAATGGCACGTTTTTGGCACGAAGGAACAGCGTCGCGCGCATGAAGCAGCTATACTGATGAACGAGCGTAACGGCAGACATTTTGATAGATTTTGATACACAGAAATACACAGAGGAGGCTCCAATGGCGCTTGATGTCACGCTCATTTACATGCTGGTGGGTCTGCTGGCAGGTCTGATCATCGGCATTATGCTTGGGAAACCGCCACGCACTCTGCGCTAAGTCTCCCGGCACTTTCAACATTACCTGTTTTGTGCGTCTTTGTCTGTGGAGTTCATGACTGCTGGTCACATGCTTTTGCATACGGTATCATGTGATAAGAGTCGTTGGAAGGAGCTAACACATGGTAATCACGATCAATATGGCTATTATCCTGACGCTGATATGCTTCATCGGCGGCATTGTGATAGGCGTCTCGCTGATAAGACCTCGCCACTACGGCACTTATTACCAGGGACGCCCTTCCGCCGGTCCCTATCGGCACCATGAGTAGCGCGTTACGCGTACAGGGCAGGGTCAGGCGCGGGCGCAGATGCTGACGAGAAACACACGCGGCCCTGCTCCTCTGCTTCGTGAGAAAGGAGTTTGCCTGCGTAGCAAACGCTCAAAAAGTGGGTTTATCCCACATCGGCCATTACGGCGCGGTCAGGAGTTTCATGATGCTAAAAAATCCTTACGGCACAGCCATGACTGTGCGAGACCCCCGGCAATTCGCGGGCCGGCAGGAAGCCCTGGACTATCTGTATTCCGAGATTGTCGCTCACAGTTGCGTCTCTGTGATTGGCAGCCGGCGCATTGGAAAGTCGTCTTTGCTTTACTGTCTCGCCCAACCGGCCATACAACAGGCCTTTGCGGAGCTGTATGATCTGGACAATTACTTACTGGTCTTTGTCGATGTCGGCGAAGTCCTCTCCTGCTCGGTAGAGGATTTCTTTGCCATGATCTGCGACCAGCTGGTGCTGCAGGCCGGAAACCGGCTATCTTTGAGTCCGCACCAGGAGATGAGCGGCGCGGATCGCTTCTGGCACCTGCTGGAACAATTACAAGAACTGGATTTCTATCCTGTTTTGCTGATGGATGGATTTCAAAAAATTACGCGCAATCCGAACTTTGATCCTCGCTTCTTCGCCTTTATGCGCTCCCAGGCCAATAGCGGCAGG
>DASZXF010000120.1:0-4115 GCA_035546055.1 Ktedonobacteraceae bacterium | reverse complement strand
TTGCCCTGGTAGTGATGAATATTCTATGGTGGACAGATACTACCCCACCCCTGGCCTTCGCGTTCCTGGGCATTGTGCTCTTTCTGGCCCATTGTAACTTTTTTTACCGCAGCACACCGGAAACACGCCGCCAGGTAACGGTTGGCTATGGCATCCTGGCTGTTCTGCTCTTTCTCTCTCAACTCTTTTTCAAGCGTAATCTTTTTTCTCCGACTCTCAACATCACACAGGCAGAATGGCCACTCCTGTTCTGCGAGTTTTGTTTCCTGATTATTGGGGTCGCGGCGTTCTTTTATCGCCCCCGCCAGGGTCCGCAAACCGCTCAGCAGGCGCGTAACGCGGCCATTAACCAGACCGCCAGACCAGCAGGGATTGCCCGCAACATAGGACTGTTCAGACGCCTTTTCCCCGTCCGTCCTCCCCAACACAATCCGGCGAACAACCAGCCCGCTCAGGCGCCTGGCGCTGGCCAGGGGAATAACAGACCTTTCGGTAACCCGGACCCTGGCGCGCCTTAAACCGATCAGCAACATGGAAGGAGGGAAAAACATGACAACTTCAAACGCCCAAACCGTGACATATGCTACGACCACCGAGACCGAAGAGATCACTGTGACATCCAATGTGATGACACAAGCTACCGCGCTGACGAAAAATGAACAGATCGCACGCTACTTTATTCAGGATCTCACCCATTTTATTCGTCTGACCAGCATTGACCTCATCAAAGAACTGGAGATTCCTCCTGATCCAGACTATAGCGGCAGCCAGGAGGATGTCCTGGCTTTGCTCTATGAAGACCTGACCCATATGTTGCGTGAGGGCTTAATTACAGGTATTCATCTGCTGTTGAGCGAATCCCAACCTGATCAAAATACGGGGCGCTATCTCCTGCGCTATCACGCCACCTATACCATTAACCAGACACAGCAAGGACAACGGCGCTTGCAGGCAGATGTCAGACGCTTCGGCGGTGATATTGCGCCGCCGGCCCACGTCTGGGAAAAGGCGCGCTTTGCCCTGCTCATCGACTGGAGCGCCGCCGATGAGCGCCGCCGCCAGGTCCATCGTCCGCGCTACTTTTTCGATTGGGTGCCCCCCAACGCGCGCTTCGACGCCCGCAGCCTTGTACGCTACCGAGAAGGGGGGCTGACCTACAATGGCGCAGTTGTGGTAGACCGCGCCGAGGCCCGCTCGCCGGGCTATCCAGTGAATGAGTAAGGACACAGCTTATGCATATACCCAGGCGTTTGTTAAATATCTATATTCATCCAGACAACGGACCTATCTCACCCATGATGCTGGATATCGATAAGGTTGACATTGCCCTGAGCAAAGTGACGGAGGCGACCACCTCGGATACAGTAGCTGTGGATGCCATCGCCTGGCAGATTCGCGGACAATTCAAAAAGATTGTGCCGGATGACGCTCGCGGCAGAAGGCAATTAACGCTAATCATGAGCCGCTGGCTCTACGTGCAAAACTTCCACGGCATCGTCCTGCGCCTGTCCGGTTCCATCGAGGAAGAGGACACGCGCAGCGGTTCGCTCAGCGAATTGAACGAAATAACCGAGAAGCTGGAAAAAGTTCGGCAGACTTACCTGAAAGAACGGCAGAACCGTGAAGCATTGCAATTGCGGCTAACCGGTCTCGAAGCTGAAAACAAGCGTCTGAAAATCCTGCAACAACGCGTCACCATAGAGTTGAGCGACGAACGCAAACAACTGGCCGAAGTGCAGGAAGAGACCCGGCGTGAACGCCAGGGCGCCAGGCTGGCGCGCGCAGAGGCCGATCAGACCAGGCGCGAACTGGGCAAACAGCAGTTGCTCCTGGAACAACTGCAAATAGAACTCCAGGCCCGGACCCAGGACATGCAAGAACTGGCGGAATTGCGCCAGAAAGAACACCATCTGAGCGCGACCGAACAGTATCTACGTCAAACGCTGAGCCAGCGGGAGCAGGAAATCGCCATCTTGCAGGCTCAGCTCAAAGCCTTAACCGAGGAGGCCTTCATCGGCGAGAATGCCGCCGATCCCGATGATCTTTATGCACTCTAACTGTTACGCGGCCAGAAGGTATGTGACAGGTTCTCTCTGCAAAGGAGCGTTTCTATGAACAATGGCGAACATGACGAAAGCAGCGCGCAGGCGCCCGTGGACCACTCCCATCGCCTGATCCCTGCACTGCCAGAGGGCGATTTTGTGGATAAACCGGAGGAGATCGACCGTTTCATCGTGCGCCTCTGGCCCGATGGTACCCTCTTCTTCAAAGGCAATCGGGCGCGCATCGACGAATTTCTCACCCTCTGCGCGCAGGCAGGCCTGGAGCTTGAAGTCGATCACATCTCACTCTGCGGCTGATATACAGAGCCAGGGAAAGGAGGCTGGTTGTGAGTTATACCTACAACGAACAGGCGGAAACGCCCTCTCTTGTCAGACCGGCATGGATAGAAGATTTAAGCACATTTTATGAAGGGCGTATTGCCCGGCAATTCGTCTTGCATTTTAATTTGACCGACTTTGTAATTGATACCAGCGAACGCAGAAACCGGGGAAAAGGCGAATATGTGCGCGGGGGAGACCTGGTTGGACCGACCAACGGTCAGCAACTGCTGACCATGCGTGAGTATCTGCATCGCTTCCTTTTCAACGAACTCAACTGTCAGGCTATTTATAGTTATTCGCTGGCGGGCGGACTGGTAGCTGATGATCGTCCCCAGCCTCCTGCCATGCAGACCATCGCACAGGAGATTCCGCAGCGCAGCGTAGCCCTGCAACTGTTGCACGATGCCTCCAAAACCCTGCACATCAATGCGCGCTCACGCAAGCGGCGAGGCGATCCCGAAGAAGGTCAGGAGGTCGATCTGCCCGATGATATCGCTGAGAACTTCAAACTGCTGGGACATCTGCTCAGGCAACCACACTATGCCCCCCTGAGCGTGCCATCCCCCAATCAGAAGCGGCCAGAAATGCCTGTGGCCGTTATTCTCGATTACGCGGAAAAGCTGATCCCGTATCACCTGGGGGAAGGACAGGGAGACCGGGAACAATTGCTGGCGCTGGAGGTTGTTCAGCGCTGGGCACTCGATCCGCTGATCCGCAAGACGCGCAATCTGATCATCCTGCTCACTACCAATATTGGCCTGATTCCCAACAGCGTCTACGCTGAGGGTAGCGGCTGCCGGGCCATCCGCCTGCCTCTGCCCACAGAAGGAGAGCGCGAGGCCTTTATCTACTACGCCATGACTCAGGGACGGCCTCGCTTTGTGCCATTGGACAAACAGAGCTTCGGCGCACAGCCACGCGAACAGGCCCGGATGCTGGCTCGCATGACCCAGGGAATGCGACTGACCGACATAGAGAACGTCAGCCGGCGCGCCATTGTGGAATATCGCAAAAACAAACAGCAGGATGGATCAGATAACGGTCCGCTCCTGACCATCGAGGATGTCCAGCGTGCCAAAGCCGAGGTGATCGAAGCCCAGAGCGCTCAATTGCTGGAAATTGTCCCTCCTGTGCGCGGTTTTAACGAGATCGGCGGTCTGGACAACCTGAAGCGCTATCTAAACAGGCGCACGCTGTTAATGCGCAAAGGTACCCATTCTCCCCTGGTCCCCAGCGGCCTGCTGCTGGCCGGTCCTCCAGGAACCGGCAAAACGATCATCGCAGAAGCGCTGGCGACAGAGAGCGGCTTCAACCTGGTCAAGATGCGCAATATTCAGGATCGCTGGATTGGCAGCTCTGAGCGCAACCTGGAAATGGTGCTCAATCTGCTCAAAGATCTGCACCCGGTCATTGTCTTTATTGATGAGATCGATCAGGCTATGGTGCGCCGCGACACCGGACAGAGCGGAGATAGCGGCGTGGGCGCCAGGATGTTTGCGCGCATCCTCGAAGAGATGAGCAATGCTGATAATCGTGGACACATCCTCTGGGTTGCTGCCACCAATCGCGCCGATATCATCGATGCTGCGCTTCTGCGTCGCTTTGATCGCGTCGTGCCGCTGCTCACTCCCGATCTGCACGAATCATGCCGGATCTTCGCAACTATTCTGAGCACCATGATCCGGGAGAGCAGCAAGGATTTCCCGATCATGTGCGGCGAAGATCTGAAAC
>DASZXF010000119.1:0-12160 GCA_035546055.1 Ktedonobacteraceae bacterium | reverse complement strand
GGTCGGGGCAAAAATGTACGGATTGTTGGGTTTAAGCCTGGGCTGGTTTGTCGCGCTCATGCTTGAAGCGATCTATATGGCTCCTACTGTGTATAAAGCTGCAAATCCTGTCAATGTCAATACAATGGCGGGCAGAAAACCCGCCAAAGCCTGAATATGATCCGGCTGGATTGGGCAGGTATTATGCAATACAAACAAGGTCATCAAGGATTTTGAGGAGGTTAGTAAATGAGTAAATCAATGGATGCACCAGTTTTAACGCAGCCGAAATCGGCGGCACATTATGATGTCGTAGTGATGGGGGCTGGACCATATGGATTATCGGCAGCGGCTCACCTGCTGGGCAAAGGTCTGAAAGTAGCCATCTTTGGCAAACCCATGGAACTCTGGCGCAGCTATATGCCAAAGGGTATGCTGTTGCGCTCATACTGGTGGGCTACCAACCTGTCAGATCCTCAGAACCAGTTTGGCCTGGAGCGCTATCTGAATGAAGAATTAGGTATGCAAACCTTTGATCCGGTGCCCGGCGATACGATTGCCGATTATGGGCTCTGGTTTCAAAAGCACGTGGTTCCCAATGTTGATGAAACCTTTATTCAAACGATTGAACGCAAAAATGAGGCCTTTGAAGTTACGCTGGAGGACGGGCGCGTTATCACCAGCAACAGCGTGGTGATGGCCCCTGGCCTGCAACCCTACGTCTATCGCGCACCTGAATACGATCACCTCCCCAGAGAACTGGTCTCCCACACGGCTGAATTGCGCACGTTTGATCACCTGGCCGGGAAAAAGGTGGTGATGGTTGGCGGCGGACAGAGCGCGCTGGAAAGCTCGGCCCTGGCCTATGAAAGTGGCGTACAGATTGAACTGGTTCATCGCAAAACCTTGAGCTGGATTGCCGGCGATGCGGCTTTCCCCACTGATCGCTCCCTGGTGGAGCGCATACGCCGACCGAAAGCTGGCATTGCCCCTGGCTGGTTCAATCTGATCGAAGAGAGTTTTCCTTACAGCTTCCAGAAGTTGCCGCGCAGCCTGAAAGATCGTTTCCTCACAGGCGTGGGCGCTCACGGTCCACAGGGCTCCTCCTGGCTGAGGCCACGTCTGATTGGCAAAGTGCCGCTGCATGAGCGCACAACAGTGCAGCAGATCAAAGAGATCGGCGGCGGCTTGCAGGTCACGCTTTCGGATAATCAGATCATCCAGGCCGATCACTTGATCCTGGGCACAGGCTACCGGCCAGATATCCAGCGGCTCTCCATGCTGGGCGCCTCGATTCTGCCCGGCATCAGGCATTATCATGGTTCGCCCGAACTGAGCAACTACTTTGAAAGCTCGGTCCCCGGCCTCTACTTCGTAGGCTACACCTCGCACAAGTGCTGCGGCCCTTACTACCGCTTTGTGGTAGGCGCCGGAGCCGCCGCGCGACGAGTGGCAACCGCCGTAGCCCGGCGCGTACACGCGCAATAACGCCAGCGCTGAAACAACTTTTGCACAAAGAGGGTGAGACTGTGTTCGACACGGTTTCACCCTCTTTGTACGTGGAATTATCAGGGCTGACAGACAGGCAAGCAAGCCTATATGTTATACTAATTCGAGGAGGTGCTCATGCGTAAATCAGCAGGTCAGATCATTGGTCGATGGGCCGGCATAGGTGCTTCAGCGGCCCTCGCGGGGATGGGAATTGTAGCTTTGCGTCACGCCCTGGAAACTCCACAGGCGCAAAAAAGTCTGCTACCAGGAGAAGCGCACCTCTATCGGTGGCAACGACGAAGCATTTTTTATAAAGTCCTGGGCGAGCACGATGCACCGCCGCTGGTACTGCTCCACCGGCCTGAGATTGGCGCTTCCAGCCACGAAATGCTGCCTTTGATGGAACCCCTGGCCAGAACCTATCGCGTCTACGCGCTGGACTGGCTGGGCTTCGGGCTATCGGATCGACCAGGTATGATATATTCAGCCGACGTGTACAATAGACTTTGCCAGGATTTTTTATGTGAGGTGGTCCAGGCTCCGGCGACGGTGATGGCCAGCGGCCTCAGTTGCAACTACGCGGTTGTGGCGGCTGCCAGAGCGCCCGCTTGCTGCGCCTCGCTGGTGCTCATCTCGCCTGTCGAGTTGCAGGGCAGATCGCCCTCGTCGCTCAGGCAGTTCGCTGAGAAAGCGCCAGTCAAAGCGCTGCTCTATCCTCTGCTCAGCACGCGCCTGGCCTTTCAGGTCACGCGGCCAATGCGTGAGGAGACCAGAGAGGACTTCGCCCAGTTCTATGCGAATACGCACCAGCTTGGAGCGGAACACGCCGCGATGGCCTCGCTGGCGGGTACACTGGTAGAGAATGTGGAACCGGCCTTTGAGGCGCTCCGGCAACCGATCCTGATGATCTGGGGAACGCACGCGCTGGACAATCCCCAGGCGGTGGCCAGTCTGCACAAGACCGTCACCCTGGCCAACCCGGCCCGCCAGACGCGCAAGGTCGAGTTGATTCAAAAGGCCGCGCTGGCGGCTCACGTTGAGCAACCGGCGAGCGTGATTACAGCTATCCAGCGCTGGCAGGAGGAAACGCAGACTGATCAACTGGCGGGTGAGCCGTTGACCTACCAGGTCAGCGAGCAGAGCGCTCAGCGGGCGGCGGTTGAAACACCGATGCCTGAACCCGCGCCGAGTCGCAGCGCTCGCCAGGCAGAGGAACTGGTTCCGCTCGCGCAGCCTGAGCAGCGGGAAAACGAGGAAAGAGTTGCCGGTTCGCCGCCAGGTGAGGCAGCGTCCCCGCCTTCGTCTGAGATAGCGACGGCGGAAGGCGCTCCAGACGCGGGGCAGACCGGCCAGCAGGAGGAAGAACAGGAAACAACGCACACCATCATCGCCTACTGTGTCAAGTGCAAGCAGCAGCGCCCGATGATCGACGCGCATAAAATCGTGATGAAAAATGGGCGCCCGGCCATCCGAGGTACATGCGGCTCCTGCGGGGCACGCATGAACCGTATAGGAGGAGCGAGTTAATTTCAGTATCCGCGAACGAACTGCTATGTTATGGCAGCCGGACTGCTGCTGTCCTGGACGAAGATAGAAGAAGAAACCGCAACGGTCCCATATTTTTGTACCAGGAGAGCGGCAAAGGTCTGATGAATCTTCTGGCAAGGTGTGAAAAGTGATTAGAATCACTTGACGACAGCCAGAGGAGAAAGTATAATCACGTTCGTGTCTGAAACTGACTGGCGCACAAATACGCATGGATCAATCGAGCCAGAGCAAACAGGAACCCCAGCGCCGACACTGAGTCTGAAAACGAGGCACATCAGCCGATCCGCCTGGACAGCGTGGTGTCTTTCTGGCGTCGCAGGTCAGGCATACACAGTGTATATCCCACACTCAGCCTTGAGGCTGGGCGGAGTTAGATACAGAGAACGGCGTTATCACGAACAAAGTAAGAAAAATCAAGATCACCAGCGGAATTATCGAGGCGCCTCTTGTCGCCAGGGTTGCTCCGATCAGCGTTTGCAGAGAGCAAAAAACGATCATTCGTCTTTACGGCGAGCAGGCAATTCCGGTGAGAGCGTTTCGCAAAGCGAAGGCAGAGGGTTTTGGGGCTATGCCCCGGTGTGAGGTTGGATGGGCATTGGTGTAGACCACGCTCAAACGTCTGAAGAAGAGAGGGCCACTCTCTGATCCGGGCGAACAGGTGCGAGAGCTGGCGTGGTCATTTCGTTTCTTTGTCGTGTGTATTGTAAACCCGGTGGATGAAATGAGAGAGGAGAGAGTCTCTCAGGATCATTCCCATTTCCCCTCAACACCAGGGAGGAGTATTGTATGAGTATTGGTGGACAGAATGAGTCGGAACAGAAGGTGTACCGTCTGACGCCCGAAGGATATGCAAAAAACAAAGAGCGGCTGGAATATCTGCTCAAAGTGAAGCGCAAAGAGATTGCTGACTATATTCACGAGGCGAAAGAAGCCGGTGATATCAGCGAGAGTAGCGCCTACGAAGATGCGAAAAATGAGCAGGCTATGGTCGAGGGCGAGATTATGAAGCTGGAACGCCTGCTTGAAGTCGCTGAGATCATGACAGCCATGGACACCGATGTGGTGAGCGTAGGCATGCAAGTGGAACTCACGACGCAGACCGGCGCGAATCGGAGCTTTAAGATTGTGGAGACCTTTGAAGCCGATCCTAAAACTGGACTGATTTCTAATGAGTCGCCCGTCGGGAAGGCATTGACAGGGCATAAAGTTGGGGATGTGGTAGAGGTTTCAACCCCTGGTGGTGTTACTGTCTATACAATCCGCGCAATTCGCTCAATCCTTTAAAAATCGGCAGAAACAAGCACAGGCTTTGCGAACTGGTATACCGGCTCGCAAAGCCTGTTCTCTTATGTCGAGAGGCTAGACGACAAATTTGCCGTCTTTGCTAAAGAGTTCGCCGTCCACACGAATCTCGCTGCCCTGGCGCAGATCGCAGACCATATCCCAGTGAATGGCCGATTCGTTGACGCCCAGCGATTGGGGAATGCTCTTGCCCAGGGCCAGGTGGACGGTGCCGGCCATCTTTTCATCAAAGAGGGTATGTCTGATGCAGCGATCAACATAGCGGTTATTGCCAAAGGCGAATTCGCCCAGGCGGCGCGCCCCCTCGTCGACGCTGAGCATGTGATCGAGGTAATCCTGGCCGCGCGCGGCTGATGCTTCGACCACCACGCCATTTTCAAAGCGCAGGCGCACATCTTCCACGGAAACGCCGTTGAAAGAGCAGGGGAAACTGTAGCGAATATATCCATTGGCGGAGTTTTCCACCGGACCGGTGAAAAATTCGCCATCGGGAAAGTTCAAACGTCCATCGCAGTTGATAAAGGGTCTGCCCTCAATCGAGAGAGTGAGATCGGTGTCCTGGCCGCGCAGATGAACTGTGTGCTTGCCCTTGAGCCAGTTGACCAGGCGCTCCTGCTCCCGGCTCAGTTCCTGCCAGCTCGCGATGGGATCTTCTTCATCCAGAAAACAGGCGCGATAACAAAAATCCTCAAATTCGCTCAACGACATCTCGGCGTCCTGAGCAAAGGCTTCGGTGGGATACAGCGCGGCCACCCAGCGGAACGTGCCTTCCATGGTGCGCCGCATATAGGTGTCCATTAAATCCCGGCTGGCCTTCTGCGCCACGGCCACACGCCCATGATCGACGTTGTTCAGTTCTTTGGTGTTGGTCGAGGCCCAGAACGAGATCATGGCCTCATATTCACTCAACAATAAACGCTGCGGCTGCGGGATATGCGCCAGTTGTTCGTCGGAACCCTCTTTATAGAGAATTTCCGCCAGGCCCGGCAAACTGATAAAAGGTTCAGGGAAAGCCCCGGCGCGCAAGGCTTCGCGATAAATCTCGCGCACCAGCGGCGCGCCAATGGCAGGCGCACGAATCCCCAGGCGCTCCCCTTTTTTGACGCCGATGGAGTAATTCACCAGAACTCTGGCCATGCGCTGCAAGCGAATATCAGTCATACATAGTTCCTCTTTTCAAAGTAATGGCACCCGTTTCTTACTCTGCTGGATCTTCCCATGGTCTTTCCTCTAGAGTTATAGCACAAATCGGTCAGAGACGAAAAGGCACCCGGGAGGTTTCCAGCACAGGGAGTCCAAAGAACCTGATTGCGCAGCTTTTCCCTTGTCTGAAAGAACTACGATGAGATATAATGCTTTCCCAGGAGACACTTTCTGCGCTTCCTCAACACCATACACAAAGGAGCACTTTCCCTCTATGCACACTGCCGAACCATCTCAGCCGGTCTTCGAGCCCGTTTCGTACTGGCACCGCACTTCACCGCAGCTGACTTTTTCCCCTGATCTCCCTGGATCGGTGGATACGCTGGTGGTGGGCGGCGGCCTTTTTGGGGCCGCGACCGCTTACTGGCTGGCGCGAGCGGGACAGCGGGTGGCTCTGCTGGAACGCGTGGGGATCGCATACGGCGCGAGTGGACGCAATGGCGGCTTTGTGGTGGCGGGCATGCATGAGGATTATCCCGCCGCGGTGAAACGCCTGGGACATACATCGGCAAAGGCAGTTCTATCTATCTCGTATGAGAATCAGGCGGTTCTGCGCCAGGTTCTGGCGGAAGAGGAGATCGATTGCCACTATCGCGAACCGGGCAGCCTGGGTCTGGCGCTCGGTGAGGAGCAGGGTGAGGAAGTGCGCCAGAGTATTGAGGCGCTGCGGACGGATGGCTTCCCGGTGCAATGGCTGGAGCGCAGCGAGGTGCAGGAATTGATTCAAACGCCCCTGGGCGCGGAGATTGTGGGCGGGAAATTTCTGCCGGGCCAGGCGCTGGTCCACTCGGCCAGATTGATCCAGGGACTTGTCCGCGCGGCTCAGCGTCATGGGGCGCGGCTTTACCAGGCGCGGGCGCTGCGCCTGGCCCGGGAGGGTCAGGGGGTGCGCGTGGAGACAACCAGGGGTTCGATCAGCGCGGGCGCGGTGGTGCTGGCGGTCAACGCCTGGACCAGCGAACTGATTCCTGAGATGCGCGACGTGATCGTACCTGTGCGCGGCCAGATTCTCGCCTATGATCCCCTGCCGCCGGTCTTTACCACGGCCATCTTCGCCCTGCTCACTGAGACTGAGGAATACTGGCAGCAGACGCTGGATGGCTCAATTGTGCTGGGTGGATGCCGCGCGCTCGCGCCGGGCAAAGATGTCGGCATCTGGGAAACGAGCACGACGCCGGAAGTACAGAGCGCGCTTGAGCAGATTTTGCCGCGCCTCTTCCCTCAGTTAAGCGGACTGCATGTCGCTCAGCGCTGGGCCGGTTTGATGGACTTCTCGCCTGATCGCATTCCGCTGGTCGACCGCGTGCCCGGCCTGGAAAACGCCTGGTTCGTCGGCGGCCTCTCAGGACACGGCATGCCCTTCGGGATGCTGCTCGGTCGGTATCTGGCCGAGGCCGCGCGCAGCGGTCAGACACCGCAGGCGCTCTGGCCCTTCGCGCTCCAGCGTCCCAGCCTGCCAGGATAGGGCGGCCCGCTCCCTTGCCGTCTGCGCTCCGCACAACGAGGAGCAGGAGAGCAAATGTTCAAAGGGGGTGTAAAGTGGCTTCTCTACCTTATTGACAGCGTTACTTTCCATCGGTAATATAGAGAGACACCACAGGGCGAAGGTTTGCGTATCGTAGTATCCAGAAATGTTCGGCGTGAAGAAAGAAATAAAGAACATGATCAGCTTTGAAGACATTACGGATTACTTTCTGCGAGCAGCAACGCATCTCGGACTGATCACCCATCCTGAGTACTGGCTCAATTCCCGCACTATGGAGCGCGAATTTGCCTGCATCTGCCACACGCGCAGTTGCGACGACGCGGAAGGTGGTAGCGCCTGCACCCTCTCTTTCACCTGGACAACCCTGGATACATCGCTTTCGCTGGAAGGACCGGTTGGGGTCTGCGATTTTTTCCATGAGCCCGATGAACATTGCCCTCATCTGCACACCAGCGACATTCCCCCGCTGGCGCTGGACCTGTCGTATAATCTGCCCTTTAACCATGTGCGCCCTGACCTGAACGATCCTCAGCTCATTTCGCTGATCCAGATCCTCAAGCTGCGCGCCAGTGAGCACAGCAGCCGCGCCAATGAAACCCGTCCCGGCATCGCCATTACCTTGCAGGATAATCGTCTGCTGGCCGAGGCGCTGACCCTGCAACAGCGTGTTGAACTGCCCATCTGGCATCCCGATGGCATGCGCGGTCTGCACGACGATCCCCAGGCTCGCTCAGCACGCTACATCCAGCACCGGCGCAGCGTCAACGACGACGAGGACGAGAACGACGAGCGCGAAGGTATCGAAGCCGTCGCCGACCATCCTCGTCCCGAGGAATGGCTACCCCAGGTCATGGAGGACATCTGCCAGGACATCCAGCGCGTTCTGGAGGCGATGGAAACGGCGTATCCTGAGTAATGCACCCGAAAATAATGCCCGTATGACAGCCAAAGAAGATATCCTGATCGCACGTCTCAAAGCGCAGGTGAGCTCAGGTCAAGCTCCAGGAGGTGGCTGGCACCATCCAGTAGCCAGACCTCCTGTGAGCCGGCAAGAACTCCAGCACGCTGAAACGCTGCTCGGTTTTACACTTCCTCCTCTGCTTGCCAGACTCTACAATAGGCAAGCAGCTAGTACATCCTGCGCGGTCGGCGTTTGCGGGCGCTGGGCAGCAACACGTCCAGCGCATCGTCGACAGTGACGACACCTTCGAGAATGCCGGAAGGGCTGACGACAGGTACGGCCAGGAGATTGTATTTGGCCATAACTTCGGCGACGGTGCGCGGCTCGGTATCGGTGCGCACGGCCACGACATCGGTTTCCATCAGTTCGTGAAGTCGCTGCTCAGGCGCGGCGGTCAGCAGATCCCAGAGCGAAACCATGCCGAGCAGGGGATTTTCGTCGCGGGTTTCGTCGGCGACGCAGTAGACGTAGGACACGCGAATATCCTCGTGAACGTTCTGGCGCACCGCCTCCAGAGCCTCGGCGACTGAACGCGAGGCATTGAGGGCGATATAGTCGGTGGTCATCAGGCCGCCGGCTGAGTTCTCCTCATATTCCAGAAGCTCCTGCACGTCCTCGGAGTCTTCTGGTTTCATCAAACGCAGCAGCTCCTGGGCGCGATCTTCGGGGAGCCTGGCGAGCAGGTCAGCGGCCTCGTCCGGTCCCATAGCCTCCAGGATATCGGCGGCCCGTTCGGCGTTGATCTTCTCCAGGATTTGCGCCTGGCGCGCCGTGTCAACCTCCTCAAAGGCATCAGCCGCAATCTCGTTGTCCAATCCCTCGATCAAACGCGCGCCCTGACCGGGAGAGAGCTGGTGAACGATATCAGCGATGTCGGCGGGATGGAGTTCGGCCAGCTGGCCACTGTTGGGACGCGGCAGTGGAGAAGCGGGCACAGCCTGCGGCGCGCTCGGCTCGCCAGTGTCGCTCTCGTCCTCTGCGGATGGAGCGATCAGTTCGAGGCGCTCCCAGGGGATCAGGCTGACCGGAGTATGCTTGCTGCGCGTTCCAAGCAGCCAGGGAGGCGCGAGACGCCGCACCACGCCCAGCGGACTGTTATCCACGCCCAGCACGCGCCAGTCATCGCTCAGGCAGATATCATTGACCCGCACCGGTTTTTTACGCGCGAGATCAATCACCTGCTTATCAAGCACTTCGCCGGCCAGCGCCACCAGGCGCGGCTCAGGAGTGTGAGAAGCAGGCTCAAGCTGGGAAGCTTCCAGAGGCAGATGCAAGGTATGGTCGCGCCAGGCTACTCCAGCGGCGGGAACGAGCCAGGAGCGATCCTCCTGACCCTCAACAAGAAAAACACAGCGCTGTGAAAAATCGCCACGGACGGTCAGGAGATCGCTGATTTTGCCAACGCGCACGCCGCGAGCATCCTCCACGGGTGCGCCCTGCAACTGGCTCAGGTATAACATTTTCTCTCTAATGGGCGTCGGGTTGTGATCCCCGTGCGGGCGCGCCCAGCGCCTCTTTCAATGGCTCATATGCCTGCGGCTGTTCCTTGCGGCTCAGTTGCAAGCACGCGCCGACAAAATCACGGAACAACGGATGCGGACGATTAGGACGACTCTTAAATTCAGGATGGAACTGCGAGGCGACAAACCAGGGATGATCAGCCAGTTCAATCACCTCGATCAGGCTGTTATCCGCTGAACGCCCGCTGAGCACCATACCATGAGACTCCATGCGTTTACGGAACTCGTTATTAAATTCATAACGATGGCGATGGCGCTCAAAGACAATCGCTTCGCCGTAAGCCTGGTACGCTTTGGTACCCGGCGAGAGACAGCAAACCCAGTTGCCCAGACGCATTGTACCACCCTTATCCGCAATGTTGCGCTGGGTGAGCATCAAATCTATGACGGGCGAGCCAGTCTTGGGATCAAACTCGCTGCTGTTCGCGTCCTCCAGCCCCAGCACATTGCGCGCGAACTCGATGGTCGCTACCTGCAAACCCAGGCAGAGGCCGAGATAGGGCTTTTTCATGGTGCGAGCAAAATTCGCGGCTTTGATCTTGCCTTCGATGCCACGATGGCCAAAGCCGCCGGGCACGACAATGCCGGCCACGTCCTCCAGCAACTCGTGATACTTGTCGCCCATGCTCTCCAGCGCCTCGGAATTGATCCATTTGATGCGCACATCAACATCGTGGAACCAGCCAGCATGGCGCAGGGACTCCGCGACGGACATATACGCGTCGTGCAGTTCCACATATTTCCCCACCAGGCCAACCACCAGTTCGGGGCGAGGACTTTTGATCTGCTCCACCAGGGCGCGCCATTCCTGCATTCTCGGCTCATGATCGGGCAGACCCAGCTCATCCACCAGGAACTTGCCCAGACCGGCCTCCTCCAGAATCAGCGGCACCTCGTAGATGGTTTCCACCGTTGGCAAAGCCACCACAGCCCGCTCATCTATATTACAAAAAAGCGCGATTTTCTCGCGCAGTTCATCGGGAATGGGGAGGTCGGAGCGACAGAGGATGACATCCGGCTGGATACCCACGCGTAACAGCTCTTTGACGCTGTGCTGAGTGGGCTTGGTCTTGAGTTCTTTGGAAGCCATCAGGTATGGCAGCAAGGTCACGTGCAGATAGAGCACCGAACGGCGACCAACATCCTTGCGCATCTGGCGAATGGCCTCCAGATACGGCTCGCCTTCGATGTCGCCCACTGTCCCGCCGACCTCGACAATGACCACATCGGCGTCCGAGCGGCGCGCGACATTGTGAATGCGCTCTTTAATCTCATTGGTGATATGAGGAATAACCTGAATCGTCCCGCCCAGGTACTCTCCCCGCCGCTCTTTGCCGATCACCGAGGCATAGACCTGGCCGGTAGTGACGTTATTGGCCTGGGAAGCAGGCTCATCGGTGAAACGTTCGTAGTGTCCAAGATCAAGATCAGTCTCAGCCCCGTCGTCGGTCACAAATACCTCGCCATGCTGATAGGGAGACATTGTACCGGGATCAACATTGATATAGGGGTCAAGTTTCATCAGAGAGACGGAAACGCCACGATTTTTGAGCAAACGGCCCAGTGACGCGACACTGATACCTTTACCCACGGAAGAGGCCACACCACCCGTTACGAATATGAATTTCGACATTTGATCCTCCTGACAGGAGCCTGGACACACGGGGGCACGGTCTGGCAGGGCCTCCTTCCCACGCGGATGACGGCCACGTTTTCCCGTATCCCCTCGCAGGGGCGCCATGCTATGCAACGTAGCGCCCGCTCTCAGAGATCTGGCACCCGGATCGCGGGCACCGTTTTATACCGGGCAGGTATGCAGCTCGATCACTGCCTGGCTTACCTGCTCGGACTAGCAGACCCTACATTTGCTACTTTGAACGTGTCTCTAAAATGATGACCTGCGTCTCCGCAGGCAAAGTTGTACGCGCGACCGATAATTTTGGCTGACTATGCGCCGCCTCGATCCCCATTTCACCGCAAAACTTGCCGAGTGGATCGGGCATGCCTTCTTCAGCAGGCGCATAATGCATAGGAATAACGATACGTGGTTCCACCTGACTGATAACCTCAGCCGCCTGGGCCGCGTTAATGGTGTGCTGGCCACTGATCGGCACCAGCAACACATCGGCGTCAGCCACCTCTTCCAGTTGCTCCTCCTGGAGCGTATGACCAAGATCGCCCAAATGGCACACCACTATATCGTCCATGTGGATAATATAAATAGTATTGCGACCAAGCTGTTTGCCCCGCTCATTATCATGATAAGAGGCCACGCCGGTAATCAAGACATCACTGATCTCATATTCTCCCGGCCCCCGCACCACGCGCGGATTACCGCCAACGCCCACAGCATAATTATGGCCTGGATGATCGTGGCTGATGGTAACAATGGAGGCAGAGACCTTACCCAGCCTGGAGGCGTCTCCGGTAGAGATACCAGCCTGGGGAGAAAACGGATCGGTAATCAAGGTAACACTCTTGCCACGCAACTGGAAACAAGAGTGGCCAAACCAGGATATTTCCATGATATGACTACACCGCTCTTCCCAAAAGTATAGGCGGGGACTGGTGTTGTCCTCGCCCGGATTGTATTGTACCACAGGGATACATGTTCTTCAAGAGGACTATGACCCCGCCAGACATACCTGTTCCTCATCCTTAAAAACTGCT
>DASZXF010000118.1:0-12906 GCA_035546055.1 Ktedonobacteraceae bacterium | reverse complement strand
ACGCTTGCGAGCATTGGGCACCAGGTAGAGCATCAGCGGATCGTGCTCGAAGGCGCGGCCCAGAAGTTCGCTCGCCGCCTTGATCTGAGAAGCCGCCAGCGTTCCCGGCGTCTCCGCCGCAGGTATTTGATCCATAACCTTTCTGTTTCCTTGTCTATTCAGCCTGCTGACGTGCTTAGTCCGTATGTTTCGCCTGTGGAGATACAGGGGCGCCGGCATGCTCGTCCACTGGTGGCAGGGGCGAGGTACAAAAAGCGCAACGGGTTGCCTTCAAGGGAATAGCTTGCAGGCAGTACGGACAGTCGCGAGTCTCAGGTGGCGTCTTTGGCGCGGGATTATAGCGGGCCATCAGAGCGCCGACCGGGCGAACGATAAAGAAGTAAAGCACAGCAGCAACGATCAGGAAGCTGATGATCGCGTTAATAAAAGCGCCGATATGCACATTCTGGATATAGGTATGGGGAATGCCAACTGTCCAATCCGCCAGGCTGTTTTTATTGGAAACCGGGATCAGCGGAGTGATGATATCATTGACCAGGCCATTGACTACCGAGGTAAAAGCGGCGCCGATCACAATGCCAACCGCTAAATCAACGACGTTACCGCGTAAAATAAAGGTTCTAAAGCCGCTCAACGTATCTTTGGCGTAATTACCGACGCGGCCAAAATCATTTCTGAAATCGTGTCGAGGCTGATCTGTTGATGACATCGAGTACTCCTCTACTAACTGTGACTATTTTCCCCTTGCACAAAGAGAGCGCGGGGAAATGGGCCTTTTTTATGGTACGTTAGAAAGACAACCCTGGAGACACAAGGGGATGTTCTCGCAGTGTGTCTTCTGCTCACCGGACTGAAAGCTGGAGATGTACTCAGAACGGTATCCTTCCCTCCTCAATACCAGCACGTCCAATCGAAGCGCACAGAGCAAGCAACACTATCTGCCATCTATTATAACTCATCATCCAAAAAACGAAAGCTCGCACTGGTACGCGAGCTTTCGTTTTTTAATGGATGAGTCAGATCGAAACCTTATTTCTCTGCCGAGGACGGGCTGGAAGCCTCGCCGGCACCAGTTGCGCCCATTTCGCTGGCGGTGCTGGCTTCAAGGGAAGTGGTAGCTTTTTTGAGGATATTCTCGGCCAGCTTCTCTGAGAGTTTTTCCAGCGACGAAGGAAGCTCAAGCACCGGTTCTTCCCCATCTTCCTGAGCATGATGCTCACCGCCCTTTTTGATGCGAGACGTGCAGTACGGACAACGCGTGGCTTTGGCATTGATGGCCTGACAACAATACGGGCATTCGCCGGTAAGCGGCTTGACCTCATCTTTGTGGTAGAGCTTCATAAAGGAATTGATCGGCTTGACCACGAAGAAGTACATCACGGCAGCAACGATCAGAAAGCTGATGAGCGAGTTAATGAAAGGGCCAATCTGGACATTTTTGACGTAGGTATGAGGAATATCGATGACCCAGGTTGCCAGACTGTTATTCTGGGATACAGGGATGAACGGGGTGATAATATCGCTGACCAGCCCGTTGACCACTGTGGTAAAGGCTGCGCCGATGACGATACCGATGACCATATCGATAGTGTTGCCGCGTAAAATGAAGGCGCGGAAGCCATCCAGGCTTTTCAGGGTACTTTTGCCGAGTTTGCCGATGTCCTTAATCAGCACGGTTTCCAGATCATCAACATCTTCGGCGGTTGCCAGCGTTTTCTGGTCGGTTGGGGCGTCTACGGACTGAGTCGTTTTCTCTGCGTGTTTACGGGGTGACGAAGCCATACAAAAAGATTCCTCCAGGATGAGTGCTAATAAGAATATGCCGCGATGAGATGGCATAGCGGGGGAAATCGCGTCTGACGGGTTTCCCTATATGCTACAACGTCCATAAGGCGAAAAATTATCGGAGAAAACCTCTTCTTTTTGTCGAATGAGAGATTTTCTCCGATATTTGCTCTGCGGACGCTCCTGGAGAGCTAGGCGCTGAATTTGACGACCGTCACGCCGTCGCCGCCCTCTTGCGGGGGCGCGGAGGCGAAGGACTTGACCAGGGAGTGACGCGAGAGGCGATCTCGCACCGCCTGGCGCAAGGCGCCTGTGCCTTTGCCATGCACAATGCGCACGCCGGCCAGCCCCGACAATACCGCGTCATTGAGGTAGGTGTCCAGTTCGGCCAGGGCGTCTTCGACGCGCCAGCCGCGCATGTCGAGCTGCATGGAGACATCGGGACGATCCTCGTAGCGCGGCAGGACGACAGCGGGCTGCTGGACCTGTCCTTTCTCCTGCGCGTCGGCCTGACGCTTGCTGAGGCGCTCGATGTTGTCCACGCTCACGCGGAAGCGTAGCGCGCCCATTTTCACCTCGGCCTCGCTGTGATCGGGTGAGAGGCTGACCAGCTCGGCGTTCTGACCGAAGCTGTGAACGCGCACCGTGTCGCCGATGCGCAGCGGTCCCTCGGCCTTCTCTTCCTGCGCTTCGATCTTCTTGACCGGCTTGCGTGGCTCCGGCAGGGGCGTCAGACGCTCCTCCAGACGATTCACGCGCTGGCGATCCTCGTTCAGCCGCTCGCGGGTAAGGTTGACGCGGCTGACATCGACCTTCACGCGGGCCAGTTGCCTCCTGGCGTCGTCCAGTTCGCGCTGGGCCTGGTTCCGCGCCTGGTTGATGATGCGCACCCGCTCCTCTTCCATCTTGAAACGTGCCTGCTCCAGTTCTTTGCGCTGGTGCTCCACCTCGGCCCGTTCCATGCTCAGGTTAAAGCGCTCGTCCTCGGCGGCCTTGCGCTCGGATTGCAGCCCTTCGAGCAGATTTTCCATGCGCACGCCCGCGCTGCCCAGGAACTCGCGTCCGCGTTCAATGATGGCCCGGTCAAGTCCCAGGCGATTCGCGATGGCCAGCGCGTTGCTGCGTCCAGGCAGGCCAATGCTCAGCCTGTAGGTCGGAGACAGCGTTTCTACATTGAACTCGACCGAGGCATTGACCACGCCGGGCTGTTCATGCGCGAAGGCTTTCAGTTCCGAATAGTGGGTCGTCGCCACCGTCGTCACATGGCGATCTAAGAGAAAGGTCAGAATAGCGCGGGCCAGCGCCGAGCCTTCGCTGGGATCAGTGCCCGCGCCCAGCTCATCAAAGAGCACCAGGGCGCGCAGGCGGCGATGCTCAGGACCGCCAGTCAGCGTCTCCGCCAGTCGTCCGTGGATAGCGGGGACATCGCGGTTTATGCCCTCCTCGATCAGGCGCAGAATCTCGATGATGCGGCTCAAGTGCGAGGAGAATGTGCTCAGACTTTGTTCAATGCTCTGCTCGTCGCCGATATCGGCAAAGACCTCCTCGAAGACCGCGACCTCCGAATGCTCATCTACCGGAATGTGCAGGCCGGCCTGCGCCATCAACGTCAGCAGACCGACCGTCTTCAGTGCCACCGTTTTACCACCAGTGTTCGGACCGGTGATTACCACCATAAAGAACTCGCGTCCCAGGTGGAAATTGGTTGGCACGACCTTGCCGGTCAGCAGAGGATGGCGCGCGTTGCGAAGGTCGATACGCCCGTCCGTATTCAGGC
This sequence comes from Ktedonobacteraceae bacterium, assembly GCA_035546055.1. Taxonomy (GTDB): domain Bacteria; phylum Chloroflexota; class Ktedonobacteria; order Ktedonobacterales; family Ktedonobacteraceae; genus Paraktedonobacter. The sequence goes on along the minus strand of DASZXF010000118.1, from coordinate 9,344 downwards.
GTGGGGCCGAACAGCGCATCAGGCGTCCATAGCGAGCTTTGGCCAGTTGCAAATCGAACTCGGCCAGCAGCTCAACATCCAGTCTGAGCGCGTCAGTCTCGTTGCCCACCACCAGGGAAAGCTCGCGTAAAATGCGCTCAACCTCCTGGTGTTCCTCAATCTGGAGCTGGCGCAGCTTATTATTCAGCTCCACCACCACCATCGGCTCGATAAAAACCGTCGCGCCGCTGGACGACTGATCGTGAATGATGCCGCGCACCGCGCCCCGGCTCTCCGAGCGCACCGGGATCACATAGCGATCATTGCGGATCGTCACAATCGGCTCCTGGAGCGAAGGACCGAACTCCTGAACCAGCGTGCGCAGACGATCCTGCAGACGCTGATTCGCGCTGCGGATATCGAAACGCAGCTTGCGCAGGGTCGGGCTGGCCGTATCCAGCACCTCGCCCTCCTCGCTGATCGCCTCTTCAATGCGCCGCGCCACCTGGGGACGCTGCGGAATATCAGCGCCCAGAGCACGCAAGAGCGGGAAATCGGACTCGTCAAGTTTTTCCAGCAGATGAGCCACGAAGAGAGAACTTTTGATCGTAGCCTGAACTTCCAGCAACTCACTCGGATTCAGCACGCCCTCGCGGGCCGCGCGTTCCAGGTAGGGGCGAATATCGCGTGCGCCCTGAATGCCCGCGTCATTGCGCAGGTCGATCAGATGGCTGGCCTCGCTGGTAAAGGCCAGACGGCGCCGGGCCTCCTCCAGATCAGGAGTAGGGCGGAGTTCCATGACCAGCGTTTTGCTGGCGGAAAAAGCTGCCTCTCTGGCCACTTTTTCCAGGATTTTGGGGTATTCTAGTGTAAGGATACTTTTTTCGTGCATAAAAGTGTACGTGTTTCTGGCCGGCAGGCGGGCCTGTCTGATCTTGTGTATCTAGCATTTGTTGGTTGTGTAGTGAAGTGACGAATGCATTATAGCGCAGCGCTGGCAAGAGAGCAATGGGGAGAAATGGGCGCTGTGAAATAGGGCATAGGCAGAGGGTAGCACCTTCGGTTATAATGAGCGAAACTGGGATTGACAGAGATCCTCTTATTCTGATTTGGCAAAGCGGTTTCTTCTGCTGCGTGGGCAGATGGCTTGATCGAGGTTTCGTGGAACCGGCCCGGAGGTTCCCGGGAGATGTTGTGTATTTGTCGTCAAATCGGAAAGGAACGTGATCCTGGGAGAAAGGGAAGAAAAGGTATGAGATGTCCTCGTTGTAACGCGCAACTTACCGACGATGCCAGTTTTTGTGGTATTTGTGGGGCGCCTCTCGCTGCTCCCCAGGCCAGGATGCCAGAAGCCCGGCCAGCGTTTTCGCCGCCAGATAACAATGAGGGCACGCTGTTGGCTGGACCTTTACCCGGTGGCCCTGCCATGCGTGGGCCGCAGGAAGCTCCAGTTCCCCAGCGCTCAGCACCGCCCATCGCGCCACCAGCAAACCGGCCAGCAGGACAGCCCGGCCCCTTCCAGGGTCCGCCAGGAGCGCCACCGGCAGGAAGGCAGCCCGGCCCCTTTCAAGGACCACCACCGGCGGGGGGACAACCTGGATCATTTCAGGGACCACCAGGAGCGTCCCCGGCAGGAGGGGCGCCTGGTCCCTTTCAAGGACCGCCGCCAGGAGCGGGCCAGCCCGGCCCCTTTCAGGGACCACCGCCGGCCAGCGGACAACCCGGCTCTTTGCGGGGACCGTCAGCGGGTTCCTGGTCGCCTCAGCAGCAGCCTCCGGCTGGCTGGACGCCAGGGCAGGGCAATCAGCCGCCAGCGGGAGCGGCCTCTGCGGGAGCGGCACCTGCGCGCCTGGACGCGGGGGGAGCGCTGAGTTCGGCTCCGCGCAAAGGCAAGCGGCGGACTGGCTGTCTTTTGACGAGCGTTATCTCCGTCGTAGTGCTGATCGGTATCCTGGTCGGCGCCTGGTTTCTGGGTGTGCGCCCCTATTTGCACAATCTGGCGCAGGATCAATTAGACCAGGCTTTGAGCGTGCCTGAGAATCAGATCCTTCTCTCCATGCTAGCCGTGCCTCCCGGCGTACCCTTGCCAGATCCCTTGAAAGTCATCCACGGCACAGAAACGTCCATGAACTCGTATCTGGGCGATCACGGCTCTGATCAGGTGCAAAACCTGCATATGACCATCACGCCAGCCGGCATGAGCCTGAGCTTCACCGCCTATGGTCAGAATTGCGTCATCTCGGCTCAGCCCTACCTGGATGGTCAGGGACAGATCCAGGTGAAAAACGTCCAGGTGCAGGGTGTGCTGGGTTTGATCATGTCGAACGACGAATTGACCAGTGCCTTAAACAGCAACCTCCAGAATTTCAGTACGCAGATGACCCATAAAGTCACCAAAATTACGTTGCTTGACCATGAAATAGATGTCCAGCTTTCATAGCGCATCTTCCAGAGGGAGAGTCCTGTTTTTGGCAAGGATCTTGAGAAAAGGGCTCTTTTTCTGGTACCATGTTTAGTGGTACACTGCTCGTTTGTGCGTCAAGTATCTTACGCTTGAAGGCCAGAATCCTGTGCGCCTCAATATGGTAATCTCGGCAGGAGTTCTGGGAGGGTAGATGAATCCTGAGTTCGATTTTGAAAAGCGCTATCGCCTGGTGCGGGAAATTATCGAGACGATTGTCCTGACGCTGCTGATGTTTCTGATCATCCGTTTTGCCATCCAGAACTTCAATGTCGACGGATACAGTATGGAGCCAAATCTTCATAACGGCGAATTGATCCTGGTGGATAAATGGACCTACATGTTCCGCACGCCGGAGCGCGGGGATGTCATCGTTTTCGTCGCGCCCCCGCATCCAGAACTGGACTATGTCAAGCGCGTCATTGGCCTGCCCGGCGATGTCATCACCATTCGCAATACGGTTGTCATCGTGGATGGCGTGACCCTGACTGATCCCTACGTCTCGCCCAAGAATCAGGGCAATATGTTTAAGAGCATCACGAACTTTGTCGTGCCGGCCAATACCTACTTTGTGCTGGGGGATAACCGGGCGGTCAGTTCGGATTCGCGCGACTGGGGTGTGGTGCCCAAGGCCAATATCATCGGGCGCGCCGCCTTTGTTTACTGGCCACTGGGTCAGGACAACAATGGATTTTTGAAGAATTACGCCTATGCTTTTGCCAATATCCATACGCCGGGGACAGGCTCAATCAGCCCGCCCGCGCGTGGGCCGGGTCTGATCGGCGCTGATGCTCTGGCGCTGGCCCTGGTGCCGACTGGCGCGCTGACTTTCTGGTTTGTGAAGAGACGCCGGCGCACTCGTCCCTGATCAACGAGCGTTATGAAGAGAGATCTGGAGCGTTCCAGACCTCTCTTTGGCCTTTCAGGAGCCGGGTTCAGCCTCCCGAAACTGCGCCGGGGTCAGCCAGCGTTTAATGGACTTGCGGCGCAGGAAGGCCAGCACAAGCAGCGGAATAACAAGCAGCCAGAGCATATTCAGGTGATTCGTCAGCCAGCTCAAAGGACTGCTCTGCGGAGCATGCGCGCTGTGAATGCGGGCGAAGACGCTGCCCACGCCGGGCACAAAGCCGTCGTTATCCAGGCCCAGCGGCCAGTAGACCACGGCGGCGCGTCCGATGATATTCTGGCGCGGCACAAAGCCCCAGATGCGCGAGTCCGAACTGACCGCCCGGTTATCCCCCAGCACAAAATAATCATTAGGCGGCACCACCTCGTTGACAATCGTGCGTACACCCTCCGGGACGCCCTGATTTTTCGGCGCGACATAGCTCTCCTTGAGCGTCACGCCATCCACCGTAATCGCCGTCCCTTTGACTGTAATCACATCTCCCGGCAGACCAATAATGCGCTTGACATAATCCTGGGCGGGTTCAGGAGGAGCGTGAAAAACAATGATATCCCCGCGTGCGGGAGCGCGGAAGAGATAACTCCACTTATCCACCAGCACCAACTCGTTATTGTGCAGGTTTGGCTCCATACTGGTGCCATCGATATTAAAATTCTGAATAGCGAAACGGATGACCAGGAACATTAACAGGGTCAGAAAAACCGTTTCCGCGATCTCCAGCGCCAGACGCTGGCGTTTTTCTTGAGCAGGTGTCGGCTTCATCAATCCTCCAGATAAATCAGGTAAAGAGCGTGTTTGATAGAGCATTTTCGCGACATATCAGACCGTTTGCACCGGGTAGTCCTGGCGTCCCTGACTCTTAGAGGCGACAGCGTGAGAGAGAGGCTGTGCTGCCTCCAATTGTGTGCTCCTGTTTCCGATGGAAATAGGTTTCAGTGGCGCTTTGTTTTAGTATAGGAGCACAAAAAAAATGGGTCTGACTTCTGGTGAAGGTATGTGTGTAAGCGAAAAGTCCTATCTTCTCGCGCAGGCTTCTTGCAACTCCTGGAAGACCGTCATATAATGTGTGGAGTAATTGAACATTTGTCTTAAAAAGAGCAATCCACTGGCAGAGTTTTCATAAAAGAGAGAGCGGCTCTGTCCATTGTGGGGGATGGATGGTTTTTGCTGTATGCCTCAGGATAGAATCGTTGTACGCGGTGCGCGTGAGCACAATCTCAAAAACATAGACGTGGTGATTCCGCGCGATAAGCTTGTGGTGATTACCGGCCTTTCCGGTTCGGGCAAGAGCAGCCTGGCCTTCGATACGATTTTCGCCGAGGGCCAGCGGCGCTATGTGGAATCGCTATCAGCGTATGCGCGCCAGTTTCTGGATCGCATGGAGAAGCCGGATGTTGATCATATCGATGGTCTGTCGCCGGCCATTTCCATCGATCAGAAGGGCACGACGCACAATCCTCGTTCGACTGTGGGGACGGTGACCGAGATTTACGACTATCTGCGTCTGCTCTATGCGCGTGTGGGCCATCCGCATTGTCCCAGGTGCGGGCGCGAGGTGAGCCAGCAGACGATCCAGCAGATTGTTGACGCGGTGCTCAGTCTGCCGGCTGGCTCAAAAATTATGCTGCTGGCGCCACTGGTGCAGGGGCGCAAGGGCGAATATAAGAACATCTTTGAGGAGATGCGCCGTTCGGGCTATGTGCGCGTGCGTGTTGATGGCCAGGTCCACGATCTGAGCGATGAGATCGAACTGGATAAGCAGAAGAAGCATACCATTGAGGTTGTGGTGGATCGTCTTTCGATCCGCAAGGGCGCGCGTCCGGCCAGTGGTCCGCGCCTGGACGGCTATGGCGAGACGCGTCCGACGCCCCGCCTGGTGGCGGAGCGGCCCGCGCTCTACAACGTCAACTCCGTGGACGGCGCGGAGCAGGCCCGGCGGAGCCGTGAGGAAGAGGACGATGAAGATGTGGATGCTTCGTTTCGCCAGCGTCTGACCGATTCGTTGGAAACCACTCTCAAGCTGGGCAATGGCGTGGTGCTGGTTTCGGTTATCGACGGGGAAGAACATCTCTTTTCTGAAAAGTTCGCCTGCGTCTATTGTGGCATCAGCATCCCGGAGATCGCGCCGCGTACTTTTAGCTTTAACAGTCCGCATGGCGCCTGTCCGACCTGCACGGGTCTGGGCACGCAGCAGGAGATTGATCCTGAGCTGATTGTCACCCATCCCGAGTTGAGCATCCGCGAAGGGGCTATCTCGGCCTGGGTCAAGGAGATGAACACCAGCAAGTGGTACGCCGCCATCGCCGAAGCCCTGGCGGAGAAGTACGAGTTTAGCCTGGATACGCCCTGGCGGGATTTGAGCGAGGAGCAGCGCCAGATCATGCTGATGGGCACATCTGAGCCTGTGACCATTCGCTACCGTCCTCAGCATGGCAATGCCAGATCCTATACCATTACCTTCGAGGGCGTGATTCCTCACCTGGAACGGCGCTACAAGCAGACTGATAGCGAGAGTATCCGCGAGGAGATCGAGGGATACATGACCGCGCGCGTTTGTCCCGCCTGCCGGGGAGCGCGTTTAAAGCCGGAGACGCTGGGCGTAACCGTGGGTGGGCGCAACATTGTCCAGGTGTCGCAGCTCTCGATTGTACGTGCGCAGCGTTTCTTTGAAGAATTGGAGAGCACCGATGCCGTCCCCGCCGGGTCTGTCTATCTGAATGGCAACGGCAGCGGCAAAAAGTCCGGGCGCAACGGCCACCAGCCGGCAGATCCGCTGGCGCCTATTCCTGTCCACGGTTCGCTGGTCGAAGTCACCTTGAGCGAGCGCGAGCGCTTTATTGCCCGCCAGATTCTCAAGGAGATTCGCGCGCGTCTGCAATTTCTGGTCGATGTGGGCCTGGACTACCTGACTCTGGGACGCTCGGCCACCAGCCTTTCGGGTGGTGAAGCGCAGCGCATTCGCCTGGCCACGCAGATTGGTTCGGGTCTGATGGGTGTGCTCTACATACTCGACGAGCCGAGCATCGGTCTGCACCAGCGCGACAACGAACGTCTGATCAAAACACTGGTGCGCCTGCGCAACCTGGGTAACACCCTGCTGGTGGTTGAGCACGACGAGGACACCATGCGCGCCGCCGATCACATCATCGACATCGGTCCAGGTGCGGGCGAACACGGCGGCCATGTCGTCGCCGAGGGCAACTATGCCGAAATCGTCGCCAACACTAACTCGCTGACTGGCGACTACCTCTCGCGGCGCAAGCATATTCCCGTACCGACCACACGGCGCGCAGGCAATGGCAAATCACTGGTTGTCAAAGGTGCCCGCGAGAATAATCTGAAAAATGTAGACGCGGAGATTCCGCTGGGGAAATTTGTCGTCATCACGGGCGTCTCCGGTTCGGGCAAAAGCACACTGGTGACGGATATTCTCTACCGCAAGCTGGCGCATACCTTCTTCCGTGCTCATGACCGGCCAGGTGCGCACGACAGCGTGGAAGGTCTGGAGAATCTGGATAAGGTGATTGATATCGATCAGTCGCCCATCGGGCGTACCCCGCGCTCCAATCCAGCCACCTACACCAACGCTTTTACCGGTATTCGCGAGCTTTTCGCGCAGGTACCAGAGGCGCGTCTGCGCGGTTATCAGGCCGGGCGCTTCTCGTTCAATGTCAAGGGCGGGCGCTGTGAAGCCTGCAAGGGCGAGGGCATTGTCAGGATCGAGATGAACTTCCTGCCCGATGTCTACGTGCCCTGCGAGGTCTGCGGCGGCAAGCGCTATAACCGCGAGGCGCTGGAAATCCATTACAAGGGCAAAAACATCTCGGATGTGCTGGATATGACCATCGAAGAGGCCACCGAGTTCTTCTCAAATGTGCCATCGATTTACAACAAGATGAAGACGCTCAACGATGTGGGTCTGGGCTATATGCGCCTGGGCCAGCCGGCTACCACGCTTTCGGGCGGTGAGGCTCAGCGCGTCAAGCTGGCTACCGAACTGGCCAGACGCGCCACCGGGCGCACGATGTATATTCTGGACGAGCCAACGACCGGCCTGCACTTTGCCGATGTAGACCGGCTGCTGGAGGTTTTGCAACGCCTGGTCGACGCGGGCAACTCGATTGTCGTCATTGAGCACAACCTGGAAGTGATCAAAAGCGCCGACTGGATTATCGACCTTGGACCGGAGGGCGGCGATGCTGGCGGCGAGATCATCGCGCAGGGAACGCCCGAAACGGTGGCCGCCGATCCGCGTTCGTATACCGGCCAGTTCTTGCAGCGTCTGTTTCAGGAGGACGCCGAACTGCTGGCCGCGCAACAGGTGCAGATGGCGCACGATTAGGCTGGCAGAACTGGCCGGCGCTCATCCGGCCAGTTCAATGCGCAGCAGACGATCCCAGCCGGCGTAATCGCGCAGACAGGTGATGTGCGCGTTGCTCCAGAGAGAATGGGCCAGGGAGGTCAGCGCTTCCCGCTGACGGAAGCCGATTTCCAGCAGGAGAATGGCGTCCGCGCGCAGTTTGCGGCCATGCGCAGCCTCATTCAGCAGACGCGTCAGCAGTTCCAGACCTTCTGTACCGCTAAAGAGCGCCAGGTGCGGCTCGTAGTTCACCACGTCGGGCGTCATGGCGCTTTGCTCATCTGTGCCAACATAGGGGAGATTGGCCAGCAGCAAATCCACCGGCTCCGGCAGCGGCTCCAGTAGATCGCCTTGCAGGAGCCGCACCCGTTCGCCGACCTGGTGGCGCTGGCTGTTCAGACGCGCCACCGCCAGCGCGTCTGGCGAAACATCGCAGGCATAGATGAAAGGCAAACGCGGTTCGTGAACAGCAATGCTGATGGGGATCGCGCCGCTGCCAGTCCCGATATCTGCCACCACCGGGCTATGTCCGTTGTTCAGAGCGCGCTGGCAGATCGCCAGAGCCTCTTCAACCAGCAGTTCCGTCTCAGGACGCGGAATCAGCACCCGCTGATCAACCGTGAAATCCAGTCCATAGAAATCCCTGTGTCCGAGCAGATAGGCCACCGGTTCACCCTGAGCGCGTCGGGCGAGTAACCTTTGCCAGCGTTCCTCCTCGGCGGGACTGAGTTCCTGTTCGGGGTACATATAGAGATAGCTGCGCTCTTTGTCCAGCACCGCGCCCAGCAACACCTGGGCATCCAGGCGGGGATTATCGACGGGCAACTGGCTGGCCTGGCGGACGGCAGTCAGGCGTTGTGTAGCGGCATCGAGGGCCGCGCGAATAGTGGTCATAGGCTAAAACGGCTGGCGCCCGGCAAAACCGGTGTGTAACTCATGCCAGTAAAGAATGCGCTCCTCGCCTAGCCGCCAGCAAAGGTAAATCTCGCGTCCATCGCGCAGACCGCGAAAATCGATCAAGCCAGTTTCAGGATCTTTCAACTCGCAGCCAAGGCGTTCCAACTCCGTGACCAGTGCGCGCAAAGCCTGCACGCTCTGCTTCAAGGCCTTTTGCAGCTTCGCAATGCTCTCATGCAGGTGATGCCCGTTGCCCCTGGCTCGCATCTCCAACTGGTCCAGTTCCAGTTCATACACCTTCATAGCCGCATATTCTCGCTGAATATCGCGCAGAACAACGCTCACCTGCGGCAAGAGCGCCTCCGCTTCTTCACGTGTGAAGTAGCGCGCCATCTTTTTTCCTCCCCTTTGATCCGGCGAATGGAAAATGGATTTCAGCCTCCATCATAACATGTTTCTTCCTCGCTCGTACAGACTGTTTCTCGTCAATTAAGCGGTTTCTCCTCATTCTCATCCTCGTCGTCGTCGCCGGGCTGCTGGAGCGGTTTCATAACATCTGGTGTTTTGCCCCCGGCGGGATGAATCCAGGCCTTGACGCGCAGGTAGAGGGCAGGGCTTTCTCATATATCGCTTTTTCCTCTCCTGATGATTTTCCTTCTGTCGCTCTCCATGCCTTCCCCACCCCAACATAAGAATGATGCAGGGCCAGCCGGGCTGCGCCCGGCTGGCCCTGCATCATT
>DASZXF010000117.1:0-6927 GCA_035546055.1 Ktedonobacteraceae bacterium | reverse complement strand
CGCGCAAACCAGAGAGCGCTGCGCCTCTGCTCTTACCACTACTCTATGACGGCCTCGCGCTCTAATTCCTCTTCTTCCTCCTCGGAGCCAACCTCGCGCAGATCCTCCGGGCGATCCAGGCGATCCAGGAAGAGAATGCCATCCAGGTGATCTATTTCATGCTGGAGAATACGCGCAAGCCAGCCCTCGGCACGCACGCGAATATCCTTGCCTCGCGCGTCCTGACCTTTGACAATCACGCTCTCGGCCCGCCGGATATTATCTCCATAGTAGCCAGGAATGCTCAGGCACCCCTCGGAACCCAGCACCTCGCCCTCAGCCTTGATGATTTCCGGGTTCACCATAGCAACCCGGCGGTCCTCATATTCCGCCACAAAAACACGAATAGAGAGATCAATTTGCGGGGCCGCCAGGCCCGCTCCATTGGCCGCGTGCATGGTCTCAAACATGTCGTCAATCAACTTCTGAATCGACGCATCAAAACGATGAACCTTCTTTGCTTTCTGACGCAGCGTAGGATTCTCAGCGGTAATAATTTTACGAACAGGCATATGTAGTATTCCCAGCCCTCTTCCTGGTCAAACCAGCACTATCCAGATGACGGCGCTTGCTTTTCTTTGTGTTTATCGTACCATATCCCGAATTGATTTACCACCCCGCCTCGTGTGAGATGACAAAGATAAGAAAAATGAGAAAATTGGCATAAAGTCCTTTTCCTTGTTATTTTTCGCCATCAATGCTCGTTCAACACTTGACCGGTACTTTTACCTAACTATATCAGACGGTCTTATCTGGTCTCATAAGCGCTTACTCTCAAGCGTCAACGGGCAGCCTCTGTCCATTTGTGCCGCTGCCTGGTTTGCTGATTTCGTTGGAGACACTTTATTAGGGAGAATACATGAAAGATTCCGTAGTATCAGATACCGTAGGTGCAAGCGCACATCCCGTAGACGCCTTTTCTTCCGTGTTGTCTGATCTGCAAGAACAGGCATCCCTGCTGGCTACCTCACCTCAACATGCCGTCGTAGAAACTGACACAAAACCAGATCAAACCAGGCACATACCCAGCTATCAGCCCTACCCCTGGCAGTTTCTCAATCACGCCCTGGACCTCGTGGACAGGCTCACCAATGGGCGCGCCGGTCTGTTTCAACGCGTCATCAGCTACCTTTTCTTTGGCGGTCTGGCCGCGCTGGTCAACCTGGGCATCTTTTACCTCATGTATTATCACCTGCTGGCGGCTGTCAACAACACTTCCCTGCGCAACGTCCTGAGCTACATCGTCGCAGCCGAGTGCTCAATTATCGCGAATTTTGTGCCGAACGACCGCTTCACCTTTAAAACGCTGCCGGGCGCCAAACGTCCCTGGCTGCAGCGCTGCGCACGCTTCCACCTGACCACCATTGTGGGTAGCCTGCTGACCTTCCTGATCGAGTTCGCGCTGAGTTCGCTCACATCTATGCAGCCGCTTCTCGCGGAAATCATCGCTACTCTGCTTGTACTGATCTACAATTTCTCGTTCCACCACCTTTTCACGTATGCCCACCAAAGAAAACATTGAGCGTGGAGCGGGTATCCTTCGCTACTTCATAGGAATAACCCCATCCGGGTATGATATCAACCCGGCTTTGTTGGAACCAGTGACAAAATAAAGGGGAGAGCAGTTAAATACTCTCCCCTTAACAAACATGAGTCCTCCCTGATGTTGATCCCGTTGGGAAGGTCGTGGTGGACTCCTCAGCGCCTGCGGCGCTTCGCAAGGGTGGTTGTGCCGGACCCAACCTGCCACCTCCTCCAAAAGCACCTGGGCGATTCGCGCCGCGACGAGGAGTCCACCACAACCTTCTCAACGGGATCGGATCTTTCTGAGGCGGCCCCAGGCGCTGGTTGCGCCTCGCCCTCCTCTTTTGGGATGGGCCGGTCTATGGTTTTTCCACCAGCCCGGTGATGACGTATGTGATCTGAGAGATAGCAAAGAACAGAGCTGTGTGTTATCCTTCAATCGGAACTCTGGTGTTTTGTCATGTACTACTCCTATTCCGTGAAAGAAGGAACCGCATTGTATGAACAATCAAGAGGCACCACTCTCACCCTGTCCTGAATGTGGAGGGCCACGAGCCTGGTTTCGGGTTGAGCGGGAAAGCATCTACCTTTACGCAGGTTTCGGCAAAATGACGCTGCTCTATGCATGCACCTGTCTGGCATGTGGAGCAACAACCCTGCGTCCCGCTCCAGAGAGGATGGAAAAGGTTCGTCAATGGGCAGAGACACAAAAACCATTCAACTTCAGTCCGAACTGAACGCGCGCATTTTTTACGTCAGCGAGCCTGCGGAAAAACAGAGCTATGGTATTGCTTGTTGTTGCTTTTTGTCCAGCCAGCGGATCTATGCTACAATGCCCGCGTAATCAGACGTATCAGCAGTGAGCGAAGAGGAGATGGAGCAGGAGAAGACTATGCTTGAGAAGGTGAGAGCTTTTATCGACCGCTACCAGCTTTTGCCTGCCGCAGGTGAAATCGTGGTGGGCGTTTCGGGCGGTGCCGATTCGCTATGTCTGCTCCATCTCTTACGGCGTCTGTGCGGACCCGGCCTGGCGTATCCTGGCGTCACGCTGAGGGCAGCTCATCTCAATCACCAGTTGCGCGGCGAGGAGAGCGCAGAGGATGCCCGCGTGGTGGCGCGCCTGGCGGAACAATGGGGCATTCCCTTTACAGGCGGCTCGACAGATGTCGCAGCGCTGGCCAGCGCGGAGAAGCGTTCGCTGGAGGACGCGGCTCGCCAGGCGCGCTATGCGTTTTTGCGCGGCGTGGCCGGAGGCAGGCGCATCGCCGTAGCCCATCACGCCGACGACCAGGTAGAGACGCTGCTGTTACACTGGCTGCGCGGCAGCGGTCTGAGCGGTCTGGTGGGCATGCCGCCGCGCCAGCAGGATATTATTCGTCCTCTGCTGGAAGTCACCCGCGCCGAAACCCGGGCTTACTGCGCCGAACATCACATCACGCCGCTGGAGGATCTGAGCAACAGCGATCCGCGTTTCCTGCGCAACCGTCTGCGCCACGATGTCCTTCCCCGGCTGCAAGCCATCAATCCCGGCCTGCGCCAGACCTTGCTGCGCAACGCGGATGTGCTACGCGTCGACCTGGACTGGCTGGAAACGCAGGTTGATAGCCACTGGCAAAGCGTCGTCATCGCCGAGCAGGACACAGAGATACGGCTTGATATCCATGCCCTGCTGCGTCTCCCCCTCAGTCTGCAACGCCATCTCCTGCGGCGGGCCAGCGCGCACATCTGCGCAGGTCAATCTCCGTTGGAACCGCGTCACCAGCTCGCCATCGAGCAGCAGCTCTGCCTGGCGGCCAGCAGTCTGCGGGAGCGTGAGCTGCATCTGCCCCGGCGTCTCCAGGCCCATTTCCAGGCTGGCGAACTGATCCTCAGACGGCAAACCTCTGGCGCGCCTGGAGTCAGTTTGTCCGCCTGGACAGGCGAAGTAGAGCTACCCATTCCAGGCGAGGCGCTCCTGCCGGGTACGCCCTGGCAAGTCAAAGTCGAAATCATTCAGGACGAGGGAAACGAACTGCAAGAAGCTCTGCGCCAGGAAAACTGGGCACGGCTCTGGCGTCTGCTGGAACCGCCCACGCCTCACGCCGTCTACATCGATGGAGCTGCGGCGGGCCAACGTCTGCACGTGCGCACACGCCGGCCCGGTGACCGCATCCAGCCACTAGGTATGCACGCGGAAAAAAAAGTCCAGGATATTTTCGTGGATGCCCACATCGGACGCGCCGTGCGCGCCACTACTCCACTTTTCTTCTCAGACACCGCCTGCCTCTGGGTAGCTGGCTCCTGCCTCAGCCACACAGCCCGCCTGACCAGCCAGACCCGCCACATCCTGCGCCTCTCCATCACCTACATCCAGCCCGCAGAGCCGTGAAAAACGCCGCCCTACGGAACCATCCGACCAATCAAGCGCTATGCAGGCACCAGATTTTCCAGCAACCGCACAGCCTCTTCAGCAGTTCTGACTCGCGCTCTGCTGTTGCACCAAAACCGCCAGCTTCCGCTTCACTTCTTCTGGTGTTTGAGCAGTAGCAACAATCAGCAAAATTGTCCTCAATTGCATTTTATCGTCCAATGATGTAAAAAATTCCTTCATATATGCTTCCAGTTCCGGGAAACGTCCCTGTATAACCGTTGTAATGCTTTCCTGCACCCCCATGTCTTTCCCTTGCTCAATCCCTTGCTCAGTCCCTTGTTCAAATCCCTGCTCAAATCCTTGCTCAACTCCTTTTTCAAACCATTCTTCATGCCCCTCGTTCAAGATTTGTTGGTATGTCCATGTTTCGTGTAAAACATCTTTGAGCATTTTGCGTTTCCTTTCCAGGTGTTGTAGATCTTCCGGTGCGGTAAAGATTCCGCTGGCGAACTGGGTAGCTATCGCCAGAGCTTCCCAACACTTATTCTTGTGCAAGGTTTCCAGCACTTCATCCAGAACGACGAGGCTGGCTCCGTCTTTGCAGAGGAGCATTAACGGGTATAGACCGTCCAGGTTGTGGCACCGGAGGTCCGCCACTGAGAGCTTGCAGATTTCCAGGCTCTCATAGTCGAACCAGAGCATCACACGCTCGTCGGTGGACGCCTTCCCCGTGGGTATGCTGCGCCGCAAAGGCGCCTGCGGCACATTGCCAACAGGCCGCGTATAGATGACGCAGGGCAGCACCGCCAAATTATGCAGGCGCGTCCCCTCATAGCTATAACCAAGCAAACGCTCATCCATCTTCACATCCCTGCTCGATTGCCATTCAAAATTGATCAAAAACGGGCGTCCACCCCTCTGCACTTCGACGAGAATGTCCGCGCGCATTTCGCGTTGATCCTGCGAACTGTCCGCGCGCGTTTGCATCTGGCCGTCGCGCAGACGGACAAAATGCGCATCCGACGCGAAATACGAGACAAAATCCTGCGTATGTTCTTTCAACAATACTTTACAAAGGAGATCCCAGTCCAATGAACCCTCCAACATGTTACTACAAGTTTACCATACTCCCCCTTTGCCTTCCGGCAAAACCGTCAGGCAGTTGGAACATGTATTCCTCACAAAAATCATAACATAGATATCTATTGTCCGCAAGTGATTCTGCTACCTTTTTTATAAAAATAGTCAGTATCATGAGAAAGTTCATATATTGCATGATTCATTTATCTTGCAGCAATTATGTTAAATATTTCAATACAACAAAGAGAGTACCCCGTATGGCTATGGAAGATGGCTCCATGTGGTATCATGCTCGATAATTGGATCGTTTGCGCAGTGCAGGGGCGTCGTTGTGGTGACGCGGTTGCTTTTCTACCCGGCGCTCACGCCTCTGTCTTTAGGAGAAGTGAGAAGGTCATGCACCAGGATATTGAGGAGATTCTTTTTTCAAATGAGGCCATTCAGGCCAGAATTGCTGTGTTGGGCGAGCGGATTACGCGGGATTATCAGGGGAAGCCGCTGTTGCTGCTGGGTACGTTGAAGGGCGCGGTGCCGTTTATCGCCGACCTGGCGCGGGCGATTGATTTGCCGCTGGAACTGGACTACATGGCTATTTCTAGCTATGGCAACACGACCCATTCCAGCGGGGTGGTACGCATTTTGAAGGATCTGGAAGGGCCAATCGAGAATAAACATGTGCTGATTGTCGAAGATATTATCGATAGCGGTCTGACTCTGCACTATCTAATGGAGGTGTTGCGCCAGCGCCGCCCCCTGAGTCTGCGTGTGTGTACACTGCTGGATAAAGAGCGTGAGCGCGTTAAACCTGTAGTTTCCGATTACACAGGCTTCAGTATTCCCGACCGCTTTGTGGTCGGCTACGGGCTGGATTACGCGCAGCACTATCGCAATTTGCCCTATATCGGCATCCTCAAGCCGGTGGTGTATCAGATTGATGAACCCAGACCGGAACGCCAGCACAGCAGCCCGGCAGAGCACGCGTAAACGGACTCAAACCCCATCTTCTCTCTTGATGCTGCCTGTGCTACAATGGCGAGGTCTATAGGCATAGTGCAGAGAAGCAAGGAGAACGTTGCGCATGGTTTCCGTAGGAGTCATTGGCAGCGGCGCGTGGGGCACAACTCTGGCGCGTCTGCTGGCAGGCAAGGGCATTCAAACAACACTCTGGGACCATCGTCCTGAGCGAGCCGCCGCGATGCAGGAGCAAGGCGAGAATCGCCTGTTTTTGCAGGGCTTTCGCTTCCCGGAGGCGTTACACGTGACTGCCGATATCGCCGAAGCTACTCGTGGCAAGGATTTGCTTTTGCTGGTGACTCCCTCGCAAAGTTTGCGCGACAATCTGCGTCTGCTCCTCCCCACGCTGGAGGAGCAGACGCTGCTGGTCAGCGCCAGCAAGGGCATTGAGGTGGGTACGCTCAAAAGGATGAGCGAGGTCATCTGCGATGAAGTGCCCGGAGCCCGCGAGCGGCTGACCGTGCTGAGCGGACCGAATATTTCGCGCGAGGTGGCCAGTGAGCGGCCAACGGCGGCGGTGGTGGCGTCCTATCATCCACAGGTCGCGTTGCGCGCGCGCGCGGTGCTGACCACCGCGCATTTTCGCGTTTACAACTCGGACGATGTGATTGGTGTGGAACTGGGAGGAGCGCTGAAGAACATCATTGCCATTGGCGCGGGCTTTAATGACGGCATGGGCTACGGCGAGAATGCCAAAGCGGCCTTTATTACGCGCGGTCTGGCCGAAATTTCGCGCCTGGGCATCGCGGCGGGCGCCAATCCGCTGACCTTCGCGGGTCTGGCCGGGATTGGCGACCTCATCGCTACCTGCGCCAGTCCTCTGAGCCGCAACCAGCAGTTGGGCCGTCGCCTGGCCGGCGGCGAAAAGCTGGAGGCCATCCTGACCTCCACCCATTCCGTCGCCGAGGGTGTTTTTACCA